>JAGDMY010000020.1 GCA_017860765.1 Chloroflexota bacterium
TGGCGCAGAGTGTTATCTGGGGCAGCGGCTTGACGATATTCCTGATGGTTATAGTTGGCATTGCCTCCGCGTTGGACTTTGAAGATTTGTTCTTAAGGTTCCACTACCTGGTGTTTACCAATCCTTATTGGTCAGCTGAAGGTTATATGCTGCTTCTGTTCCCCGAGGGGTTCTGGCTGGATGCCGCTATGCTGGTAGTTGCCTTTATGGCCGGGTTAGCGATTGTTTTTGGTGTCGCCTCTTTTATATACCTCAGGGCAACCCGGCCGAAGGGGGGCCAAACACTACCGCCAATCGGTTGACAACTCCTCATTTAGTACCTATTATAGATATGCGAAAATCGCAAATATATTTGAGGCCATTTATAAATGAAGGAGCTTAAGAATCCTCAGGAAACACCCCAAATAGCGCTGCATGCCGCGCCATCGGCCGCCACCTCGGATCTTTTCCAAAAACGCTGGTTTTGCGTTGGCCTGTATCCTTCGGGAAAGGTTTTTAAACAGGACGCTGAGTCGTTGATACCTTTTCTGGAGGTAATGAACCGCTCTTTGATAACCTGGGTGGACTATATCACCGATGACCCCTTCAAGGACATTCCTCTGGTAGCCGCGCAATTGGGATTCAGCGAGACCTTTATTTCCTCTTTATCCACCAGTACTCCACTTAACTATCAGATTCGATCTTGAAAAAAATACCACTGGATGGCCTGCGGGAGGACGATTTAACCATCTTGATGTCGCGCATTATAGACGCCAATAATGACAGCAATGCCCGCCATCTAAGGGTGATCGAGGAACTGGGTGATAACCTCAACGAAGATCTCATGAATGCCAGGACCGATAGGTCCAGGCTAGGTCCGAAGATTTATGAAATGAAACATGCCCTGATCACCTATATGAATGCCCTCTGGGAAAGCATAGACGTACTGCACGCCCTGCGGTATGGGGATGCCGAACTCATCTCCAATGATGAGAAACTGCTGAACATAATCAGTGTAATGATTGATGAAGTTAAAGGCCAGATTGGGCTGGCTGAACATATGTCAGAAGTGCTGGCTTCCGGTCTGGAGGTCATGCAAAGCATATACAATAATCAGCTCCAGTTATTGAACAACAGGCTGGCTATGGTGATGACCTATCTGACTATTGTGGGCACAGCCGTTCTGGTTCCCAACACCATTGCCACTGTCATGGGCAATTCGCTATTCGAAATGGGCCCAGCAGACCTTTGGTGGTATATCTTGCTACTGGTAGGAGCTACTCTCGTGGCCACTTTCCTGGTCTGGTGGTGGATAAGAAGGATGGGTTGGCTACCACGGAAACCGGACCAGTAAAATAAAAGTCCAATAATCAAGCATCAAACACCCAAAATATCTAACCAGCTCCAAATGCCAGGTCCAGAATGGACCTTCCGGCTGCTAAAACGCGAGCCTTTTTAGACGCTGAAAAGTCTCTCTTTTTTCGTCCTGTCCCAGATGTGCCCTGTTAATTGCCCTGGCCAATAAATCTATGGTGTTATCATAGGTCTTCCGGTCCACCGGATAAGGAATGCCATCCTTGCCTCCGTGAGCAAAGGTATAACGGGCAGGGTCGCGGTAGCTTGGGGCTATGCCGTAGACCAGCTCGCAGACCAGACTTAGTGCGCGTATGGTTTTCGGCCCTACTCCCTGCAGACCCAGCAACTGCTCAAAATTCTCCGGCTGTTTCTCATAAGTGCTCAGGAGTATTTTGGCGATACTATCCGGATGCAGGTCGTTGATCTCAATCTGGTGACGGCGGGGCAGCTCAAGGGTCTTTATTTTTTTAAGCTCCGCCATCAGGGCCTCCGGTTTCTGTTCTGTGGCGATCTCGGTGATTGTGGTCCGGGCAGGATGGCTTTCACTGGCAACCAGGTTTAGGGCCAACCCTGAGGCTTCTGATAATATCGCGGCGTGAGGTTCGTTGACGAAGTCGGTCACCCTTTCACTTAACCAATGATAGCGGCGGGCGTAGTGATTGATGTCATTCATCCCCTGCTGGACCACTGCCCAGGAGCCTTTATCGGTAAATATAAAGCAATGATGGTAAAGCTGGTAACCGTCCTGGATGGCCGAAGTATCTACTTTGGCAGCCATACGGCTGGCATAAACAAGAGGGTCGGGTTTCAAGCCTATCTTATCGCACCAGCGGTTAATTTCTCCAGGAGTTTCACGAGAAGTCCTGCCCTTGCCGCCGGCTACAAAGAGCCCCAGGTCCTTTTCTATTCCCCGGAGGCCTTCTTTTAAAGCTCCACAGAGAGTGGTAGTGACTCCGCTGCTGTGCCAGTCGAAACCCAGGACGCAGCCGAACGCCTGGAACCAGTAAGGGTGGGAAAGACGATTCAACATTTCCTGAGGGCCGAATTCATCCACAATTACGAAGGTGATTTCCCGGGCCAGCTTAACCATGCGCTGAAAAAGCCATGGCGGTGCTTTACCTTGATGCAAAGGCAAGTAGGCGATACCTGTCCGTCCGGGATTGTTGTAGGTTGACAAAACGCTTCCTCAGCTAATGGCCGCAGCTGCTGCAGCTCCCTGAGCTGCACGAAGAGCAGGAACTGCCGCCTATCTGTTGCGTCACACCCGATTCACCGGTAGTCTGGGTATAGCAAGCTGAAAGAATTCTCTGGGATTTTTTATGGCAGCGTGGGCAATCTGCTCCCTCAGCAGACTTGCTGAACGGTCGCAGTAATTCAAATTTGTTCTTACAACCAGGGCAAATATACTCGTATACAGGCATAACCACCTCTCCATGTTCAGTTTAATGGTTTTTCCCTGTTTTCGTCAATGTTATTGAATTCGCTTAAATTGGCACTGCATCTGGTTTAAGCGCCTGGAAGGCGTGGCCCCTCAATTGGCAAGGGTAAATTTGCCAAGGGTAAATGTGCCTATTGACAAAGGACATATCAGGTGTTATCCTTTTCCATCATAATACCTAGAGACTCTAGGTATTATTGTCGCCCAAAATTAAAATTATCCCAGGTATAACTAATATGCAATTGAGCACCTTGGCCCGGACTGGAGATGATGATGAAGGTGATTGACCCGGAGACAATTTCGAGCATTTTAACCCGATTCAGGGAGGTGAACTCTGCTTTTCCTGAGACAGCTCAAATAAGAGATTTTAAAAACCGGGGTGGAAAAGTCTTCGGCTGGCTTTGCACCTACGTTCCTGAGGAATTAATCTATGCTGCCGGTGGTTTGCCCATCAGGATAACCGGTTACCAGAATGAGACCGAAATGGACGATGCTAATGCCCATCTTTATATTGTTAGTTGTTCCTTCTCCCGCAGTTGCCTTCAGATGGGCCTGAGAGGCGAATATGGTTACCTAGATGGGGTTATTGGCGGTTCCACCTGTGATGGAGCCCGTCGTTTATTTGACCACTGGTTTCATTATTTAAGGGCACCTTTTATGCAGATTTTGTCGGTGCCGCGCAAGTTTAATGACTCAACCATGGAGCTCTATTATCAGGAAGTGCTCGGCCTGAAGGAGAACCTGGAAAATTTTCTGGGCAAGAATATTACGGATGAAGCCCTTCTGGAGTCCATCAGGGTCTTTAATAGATCGAGAGACCTCTTAAGAAATCTTTATGAATTCAGGAAGCGTCCAGAGCCACCTATCACCGGTGCGGAGACCTTCGAAGTCCTGAATGCCAGCTTTCGGATGCCCAAGGAGACCTTTAATATCTGGATGGAGGAATTGCTGGAAAAGCTGGAAAAATCGCCTGTAAAGAACCGGGGTAAAGCCCGCATAATGGTGATTGGCAGTGTCCTGAATAATCCGGCTTTTATCAAATCGATTGAAGACCAGGGAGGGCTGGTAGTTACGGACGAGCTTTGTTCCAGTGTCCGCTACTGGTATGATCCAGTGGTGCGTATGGGGGATGAACCCCCGCTAAAATCCATTGCCCGCCGCTACCTGACCAATTTTCCCTGTGCCCGTATGTTCCCTTCCACAGAGCGATTTACCCGGATAAGGGAGCTTTTACGCGATTATGAGGTGGATGGCATTGTCAGCGAAAATATTCGCTATTGCGTTCCTTATGCTCATGACCTGCCACTTCTCAAAGACAAAATCAAGGATTTAGGTATACCGGTCCTGGCCCTGGATATTGAATACGGGACTTCCGGTTCGGGACAGATTCAGACCAGGGTACAGGCATTTCTGGAAATGATTGAAACGAAACACCACCAGGCCATTTCAGGATAAGATTGCGATGAAGATTACAGAAGCCAAGCCCGAAGTGAATAAAATTGATCAGCTTATCAGGTGTATGAAATTTTTAACCCGTTATTATCGCAATCAGAGCCATACCCATTATTATGAGATGATATCCAACTACTATAGTCGCCTGCGCGATGCCCGCCAAAATCATGATTTTGTGGTAGCCCACACCATATTTTTCCCCGTAGAAATATTTAACGCCATGGACCTTTTGCCCATGCATCTGGAATTTACCGGTTATATGATGAGTATGTTCGGGATTAGCTGCAATGATGTTCTGGCCAAAGCCGCGGAGATGGGGCTGGCCCCTGAAATCTGCTCCGGCCACCGTCTGGTTAGTGGCGCGGCCGCTTTGGGCACGCTTCCGGCAGCTGATGCGGTGGTCTGCTCCAACCTGGTCTGTGACAACGGGTTAAAAACCGGTGAGTTTGTGATGGAGCACAATCGCTGCCCGGGGTTTGTTTTTGATTATCCCTTCCACCAGAATGAGGCCGGTAAAAAATTCATCTTGCGCGAGCTAAAAGCCGTGATAGATTTCCTGGAGCAAGTTTCCGGGCACAGAATGGACTGGGATAAGCTCTCACACAATTTGGCTGAGACTGAAAAACAATTGGACCTCATACGGCAAATCAACAACCTCTGCAAAAAATCGCCTTCGCCCTTCCAACCGCAGGACTTCCTCAAATTTCTCTGCGTAGATTACATGGCCGCCGGCACTCCCGAAATTACTGCTTATTTAGCGGCCATGAGAGATAATCTGACCGCGATGGCTGAGGCAGGTAAAGGTTTCGCCAATCCTCCGGAACGCTTCCGGTTGATGGGCCTGATGATACCGCCCTGGTATCTCCAGGGTGATATTGATAGTATACTTGCCACACATAACGCGGCCATAGTATGTTACCCCAATCTTTGTGATTGGGGAGATGATGTTCGTCTGGAACCAGAAAAGCCGCTGGAAAGCCTGGCCAGGAAACTGGCCATCAGCCCTCCTTTGCGGACCTTTGGTCCACTGGACGAAAGGGCGCTTAACCCTGTGATAAGGGCGGTCAAGGAATACCGGATAAACGGGGTAGTTAATTTTACCCATCTCGGTTGTCGCCAGGTGGGCCCTATTACCAAAATCTACAAAGATGCCCTGGATAAACTGGATGTTCCCATTTTGAATATTGATTGTGATCTGGTAGATACTACCGTGACCTCTGTAGACGAGGTACGCCAGAAATTGGAGCAATTTTTTGAGCTGTTGGAGGACCGCTAATTTTACTATAGGCCTGGAACCCGGGAGCGGACAGGTTCATGGTCTGTAGAAAGCCGGGTCAGCAACCCGGTCCAACCAGGTGAATCGATGGAGGAAATGACATGGCCATAGGGAATCCTTCAGCCGTAGAGAAGACGCTGCATAACATAATTGCCAGGACGCTGCATAATGAAGATTTCATTTTAGAGCGTGACTCAACCTTCAAACAACTTGGGGCAGACTCCATGGCAGTAGTGCAAATTTTGGTGGCGTTGGAAGAAGCCTTGGATATCGAGCTCGAGGACGAGAAGCTAAAGTCTATTGCCAATATGGGCAATTTCATAGATTATATTCAACTCAGGGTGAATGAAAAGAATAAGAAGATGGGTAAAAAACGAGGCCGTTAATGGCGAGTCAAGAATTAGCCGGGAAAATATCCCTGATTACCGGTTCCGGAAGAGGGATAGGCAAGGCCATTGCCATCAAATTGGCTGATATGGGGTCCCGTATAGCTGTTAACGATTTACCCGGCAGCCCGGAAGCCGAGGAAACAGTCCGGGAGATCAATAGTTTGAGGGGGGAAGCTATACTGGCGTCAGGCAGTGTTACTGAAGCGGACCAGGTTAAGGCGATGATGCGGTTGGTAATTGCCAAATGGGGAAAGATTGATATCCTGGTAAACAATGCCGGCATTGTTAAGAATGACCTTTTGCTGCGGACCTCTGAAGCGGATTGGGATTCTCTGATAAATACTAATCTGCGCGGCGCCTATTTGTGCAGCAAACATGCCCTTCCTTCGATGATGGCACAAGACGCCGGACGGATAATCAATATCGCTTCTGTGGCCGGACTGGTTGGCGGGATGGGAAGGGTTGGGTATGCTGCTTCTAAAGGCGGCCTTATTGCTTTTACACGCAGCCTGGCCGCCGAGGTTGGTTCGCGCAATATTACCGTGAATGCCATTGCTCCTGGCTTTATTAAGACTAAAATGACGGAAGATTTGACTCAGGAAGCCAGGGAATTGGTATTATCTCGAACTACCCTCCGGCGCCTTGGAGAAACTCAGGATGTAGCCGAATTGGCCGGATTTTTGGCTTCAGCCAGGTCCGGTTATATTACCGGGCAAGTTATCAGCGTAGATGGCGGGATAACTTAGTCCTACAATGGGAAGGAGAATATGTCCAGAGTCGGCATTATAACGGATAGTATTCATGGGCTGTCGCCGGAGTTGATTGAAAAGCATGATATTCGCTTCGCGCCGATGGGGGTGATTGTTAATAACAAAGCCTACAGGGATACCCTGGAAATCACGGCTGCCCAGTTCTACCCCCTGTTTAAAGAGGCCAGGACACCCAGCTCCACCAACGCGGCCACTCCGGGGGACTTTTTAGACATCTACAACTCCCTGTCCCAAAGTACCGATAGTATGGTCTATATCGGCGTATCCAAAGCTCTGACCGCAACCTTCAAAATCGCCGAACAGACCCGGGCGATGTTTCTGGCGGAACACCCGCAGGTCAAGATCGAGCTGATAGACAGCCAGAATTGTGAGGGTGCGTTAGGCTTTCTGGTATTGGAGTCAGCCCGGGCTGCTGAGGCTGGCAAAAGCCTGAACGAAATTAGGGACCTCATTCGGGATATGATCCCGCGGGTAAAGTATCTTTCAGTGCTCGATACGCTGAGGTATTTGATCAGGATAGGCCGCATCCCCAAATCGGCTGCGAGTGAAGAAAAGCTGAGGTTCCGGCCCATAATAGGTATGACGGATAACTCCGGCCTGATGCAGAACTTTCCTCCTGCCGAAGTTGAAAAAGCCCTGGAAAATTTGATCGACCTGGCGGAAAAATATATTAAGCCGGGGAAACCGGTGCACGCTATAGTCCACCACTCGGAATATCTGGAAGAGGCCCAGGAGCTTATGAAATTGGTGGAAGCCAGATTCAAACCCGTTGAGTTGTATATCACGGAATATTCTCCAGCCGCCCTGTCATCCACCGGGCTTATGACCGGGCTGGCTTTCTATTCTTAAGGAAGTGATACAATTTAATCCTAAAAAGGCATCAACAGAGGAAAAATGACTGAAGAAACACAACGGGATTGGAAAGCTAAAACGGCGGCGGTCCCGGCTCTGGATGGCAATACTTTCCGGGATATGTTTTCTTTCGCGGTGGACTGGTTCGCCAAGAGCGAGTCCGATATTAATGCCTTAAATGTGTTCCCCATACCGGATGGCGATACGGGGTCCAACATGCTCTTAACTATGCGCTCCAGTATTGAAGAAGCGTCATCCTACAAAGGGTCGGCTATTTGTTCAGTCGCCGATGGTCTGGCGCACGGGGCTTTGATGGGCGCCCGGGGAAACAGCGGGGTAATTTTATCCCAAATTTGGCGCGGTATGGCGCAAAGTTTGCAGGGTAAAGAGAGCATTACCAGCTGCGGCCTCGCTGAAGCCTTTCAGAGTGCCTCATCGGCGGCCTATAAGGCCCTGGACAAACCCGTGGAGGGGACGATTTTGACCGTGATGAAAGAGGTCGCCACTGCCGTCCGGGGGCACCTCAATGGCAATAATCAAGATATCATCGCCTTTTTCGAGACCTCTGTTGCGGCAGCTGAAAAAGCAGTTGCCGAGACCCCCGGTCTTTTGCCAGTTTTGAAAGAAGCCGGAGTGGTTGACTCAGGTGGCCAGGGTTTATATGTTTTACTCCAGGGCTCTTTGATGTATCTCAAGGGAGAGACAGGGGAGCTTCAGTTTAGCAAGCCGAAGATTATCCACAGCAGCGACGCGCCTAACAGCTTGCCAGACCTGACAGCCATTCGCGAAGAAGACTCGGTCTTCGGCTATTGTACTGAATTTCTCTTAAAAGGTGAAAGCCTGGTCCCAGAAAATATCCGGAAAAGGCTAAAAAATAAAGGGCAATCTCTGATAGTCAGCGGGGACGAATCTACGCTAAAAATACATATTCATTGTCTCGACCCGAGCCCGGTGATTCACTATGCATTGTCGCTGGGTACAATTTCCGCTGTCAGTATTCGCAATATGGACGAACAATATGATGATATGCGGAGGAAGCAGACAGAGCCAAAAGCCCCAAACTTGCCCGTCGCCGTGGTAACTGTGGCCAAAGGCGAGGGACTGATTAACACCTTTAGTCAAATCGGTGCCTCAGCTGTAATACCCGGCGGGGCCACCATGAATCCCAGCACAAAACAGATCCTCCAGGCGGTGGAAACAGTCCCCTCTAATAAAGTGATTATCCTCCCTAACGATAAAAATCTTGTACTGGTAGCCCAGCAGATCGGTTCTTTAACTGACAAACAGGTTTTCGTGGTTCCCACAGTAACCATTCCTCAAGGCATCGCTGCCCTTTTAGCTTACGATCCGCAGGCGGATATCCAGACCAATATCGCACTTATGACGGATTCCAAGTCAATTGTTAACACCATTGAGGTGGCCAGGGCCACCCGCTCCACTAAATTGAACGGTTTTGCGATACATGAGGGCCAGGTCATCGGGTTGTTGAACGGCAAGCTGGTAGCGGCTAATGATAGTGAGAGCGAGGTTATTGCCAATATTCTCAATCAAATTGACCTGTCGGGTGCTGAAAATAGTTCCATTTACTACGGCGCTGATACCGAAAAGGATGAGGCAGAGAAAATCAGGCAGCTGATGTTTCAAAAGAATCAGAACCTTAACATCGAGGTCATTCATGGGGGCCAACCACTTTATAATTATATTATTTCAATAGAATAGTCCTGAAATTGAGATATAGGCTGGAATATTAAGTATAAAGTATCCGGTGGCCGAAAAAGGGAGGTTTGCGATGTCAAAGGTTCTGGTAATAGTGGATAGTGTATCCGGAATGTCTCAGGAGTTAGCCAAGCAATACGCTATTAAGATTGTGCCTGCGGTGAATATCAACATTGATGGCAAGCTGTATCTGGATGGAGTTGACATAACTCCAGCGGAGGCGTATCGACTTATTCAGAAAAACCCTGACAAGTTCACTGCCAATACACTTAGCCCCGGCTACCTCCTGGAGAGATTCAAAGAAATCAGCAAGGAAGCTGATAAGGCGGTATTTATTACTTTTGCCGGCGTATTGAGCACCACCAATAAAATTGTCAATATGGCAGCCGATCTGGCGAAAAAAGAGTTGCCGCAGATGGATATTAGAGTGATTGATTCCAAAACTGCCGCCGGAGCGCAGGGACTTCTGGCTATTGCTGCCGCCAAAGCCGCCGCTGCCGGGCTAAGCCTGGACCAGGTAGTCACATTCATCACCGAAGCCAGACCCAAGATCGGCGGAATTATGTTGTTGGATACTTTGCGCTACGTCTATCGTACAGGACGCATGTCGAAGACCGCCGCCCTATTAGCCTCTTTGCTCCAAATAAAACCCATCAACCGGATTAAACAGGACGGGAACTTTGAGGTCCTGGATAAAGTCCGCAAGCGCCAGGACGGCTATAATCGCTTAATAGAGTTAATTAAACAGGACGCCGGCACCGACTCTCTACATTTTATGGTCTCGCACTCCAATGCTCCGGAAATAGCCGAAGAATTTGTCCAACTGCTGAAGTCTCATTTCAATTGCTTGAGCATGGCCATCACCGAGTATAGCCCGATTATGGGCTATTCCTCAGGTCCCCGGTGTCTGTTTGCAGGCTACCATCCGGAGCTTAAGCTGCCTGCCTAGGTCAGGCTTCTACCCCCTGGAAATCGACCCTGCCTCCCTCGCGCAACCGGCGTGAACCTGAGCTCTTTTTTATATCTTCCAAGTTTGCTCCGGCCTTGAGTCGAGCGTTTAACGGAATGTGAGAGGGTAAATTATTGCAAGAAATCAGCCTATCAACTACTATAAATCAATGAATATTTTTTTGGACGTGGTCCTTATTCTAGGCGCCTATATCCTGGGTTCAGCACCGCAGCTTTCGGGCCTGGCCAGGCTGCGCCGGGTGAAGCTCAGCGGCGACTACCATATGAGCCTTTTTCAAAAAGCTGGAATATATTTCTTCGGTCTGGGAGTAATTTTAGAGTTCATAAAAGGGGCTATTCCGGTTCTGGTGGGCAAATGGCTGGGATTTGACCTCTACATAGTGGCGATCACTGGAGTGGCCGTGGTATGTGGCCAGATGTGGCCGGTCTTCCATAGATTCGACGGGGAAAAAGGAAATACCACTCTAGTCGGTATGGCTCCAGCGTTAGCTTATCAGCCCATGATGTTTGCCGTAATTCCAATTGCGATTGGGGCCGGGATTCGTACCGGGTCCCGCCTGTTCCGCCGCTCGGGACAAAATAAAAATAAGCCGCTTTTTGGCGGGCCTTATAGCCGCAGCTTGCCCCTGGGAATGCTCACCGGTTTTTTGGTTCTACCTGTAGCCAGCTGGGTGCAAAACCAGCCGCCGGAAGTGACCTGGGCGTTTGGCATCGTCTTTGTTCTGATTCTGGTCAGGAGGCTGACTGCCGGGTTGAGCCGGGACTTGCAGGCTGGTGCAGGTATCAAAAAGATCGTCTTGGGTCGATTGTTTTTAGACCGTGGAGCGACTCCCTTCCGGACTTGAGATCCGTCTGGCATACTCGATTGCACCCACTAAAGCGAGGTCGTTACGAGATCGTCCGAGATTTGTGCGGTAAAGCGGAATGTGATACAATTTCATTATCCACAATAGATACTGACATCGTTTTCCGAAAATAAATGGAATTAACAGGTAAAGACGTTATGGCAAAATTATGGCGCAAACCCTTCGATGCGGAAATTAAAGCTTCTAAACCTGGAAG
>JAGDMY010000021.1 GCA_017860765.1 Chloroflexota bacterium
ATCGGGCCCCCCAGTCCGAAATGTGTTAGAAGCATCTCGCCCATGCGGCTGTCGAGGATATTTTTCCCGGCCCGGGGCGAATCGATTTCCTCCGCCCGGCAGCGGTAGACTGTCAGGCGGACATTTCTCAAACTGATCCCCTGCAGGCTTCTGGCCAGCCCGGCTTCTTCTACCACCAGCGGAACCAGGCTGGGCCTCAATTTCACGATGGTATGTCCCAAAGCTTCCGCTGCGCGATAACCATCACCCGTCGATCCCGTAGCCGGCCATGAAGAACCGCCGGTAGCCAGTATCACAGCTCCCGCCGGATAATCGGCGTTTGGAGTCCGTACGCCGCTAACCCGGCCATGGGCACTGTTGATGGCAGTCATTCTTTCAGATGTCCGCAGCTCAACCTTCTGGTCTGCCAGATAATGTTCAAAGGCCCGGACCACCTCCCGGGCATCATCCGAGGCTGGAAAGATGCGACCGCCCCTTTCGATCTTGGTATCTACTCCATACCTTTTAAGAAAATTCAATAAATCGTCGCGGAAGAAACGGTGAAAGGCGCTATAAAGAAAGCGGCCATTGGGGCCGTAAGCCAGGATGAAGTCCTCCATCTCCCGGGCATTGGTAAGGTTGCAGCGAGTTTTTCCACTGATTAAAATCTTTTTGCCGGGCTGCCGCATCTTCTCTAAAAGCAGGACCGCAGCCCCCCTCTCAGCCGCTCTGCCGGCAGCCATCATGCCTCCGGCCCCGGCCCCGATGACAATAACCCGTTTCTCTCTCATAACCTTTGCCAGAATAAACCTAGCATATAAAACTCAAAAATTCAAAGGATCAACGCCGCGAGCCTATAAACCTCCTGATGTTGACTTCTGAGGTTCAAAACAATATGCTTTAATCTAGACATGGCTGATAAAAGACTGACACAACCGGATTCCGGTCCCGATGGAAATCTCCAAAAAATTGCGGGGGGCATCTACCGCATACAAATTCCTCTTCTGGATGACGTCGACTCACTGCTTTCCTTCGTGAATATCTACCTTATCGAAGGGGCCCACGGGTGGCTGTTGATAGATACCGGCTGGTATTCTCCCAAGACTCAGGCAGTGATGGAAACTGCCCTGAAGAGTCTGGGTCTCGGCTTTACCGATATTGCTACTATCGTCGTGACTCATTCCCATCCTGACCATTTCGGCATGGCGGGAAGGATCAAGCATCTGTCCCCCAAAACCGAGGTGCGCATGCACCCCTGGGAATCCGGCTTGATAGAATCCCGCTATATCAAGTTCTCTGAGCCCCAGGAGAAAATGTCCGCCCTACTGGCCAGCCACGGAGTACCCTCGACTATGCTGAGTGCCCTGGAATCCGCGTTTATGCCGGCCATGGAGTTTGTGACACTCACCCTCCCCGATCACATCCTTTACAGCGGCGAGATCATTCAGACCGGTATCTATGACCTCGAGGTGATCTGGACTCCCGGGCATTCCTCCGGCCATGTTTGTTTATATGAACCTGTGAACCGCTTCCTTTTCTCCGGTGACCATGTCCTTCCCTCTATCAGTCCCAATATCAGCTACCATATCCTCTCCGGAGATAATCCGCTGGGTGACTATTTTTATGCTCTCGGCAAGCTGGTGCACCTCCCTGTGGCCCTGGTGCATCCCGGCCATGAATATCCCTTCGCCGATCTGAAAGGCAGGGTAAATGCCATCCTCCAGCATCACCGGGAACGTGAGAAGGAAATCCAGAAAATAATCGGCGCGGGGTCCTGCACCGCCTACGAAATAGCCACTCGCATCAACTGGGAGGTCCCGGATACAACCTGGGAACAGCTCCCGCCGATGCAAAAACGTCTCGCTATAACCGAGACCATTGCGCACACGGAGCACCTGCGCTGGGAGGGCCAATTAAAGAAGACGATCACCAACCAGCGGATCCTCTACAGCTCTTTATAAGTGCAAAGCCCGGCACAAACGACCCACACATACGCAAAAGGGACCTGCCATCTGATTTGGGTGGATTCCGAACTATTGCACCCGCATAGGCTTATTGCTATACTTATGGCGATAATCAAAACTTAAGCCTGACTTTTAAGCTCGAGGAGGAGGATTTAATGCGTTACTCCAGGCTATTAGTGGCGGCCTTTTTGATTTTATCTGCAGCATTGATGCTGGTCACCTCCAGCTGTTTCTTAAATACCGGCCTCACCGGCTCATCCACTCCCACGACTCCGGCAGTGGTCAAACCCAGTCCTCGCATAGAGCAGGTGATTGCTACTACCAGCGGAACCAAGTCGGCCTATTATGCTACCCTGGATATTAAGGCCAAGAACGATGGTGCAGAGGGGACCATACTGGTCATTGCCAGTGTAGTGCAAAACGGAAAGACGACTACCAACCAGATGGAGGTATTTCTAAAGCAAGGGGAAACTCACGAGCTCAAAATGACCTTTCCTCTGGTGTGGCAGGGCGGAGATTTTAACTCGCAGGTGGATGCGGTAGTGCCCTGAGAAGTTCCGGTTATTGGGCTTCTTCCTCGTGCTCGGCGGCATACGCCCGCAGACGCATGGTCTCTTTGAGGATTTTCTTGCGCAGACGGATATTTAGCGGGGTAACTTCAACCAGCTCGTCTTTATTAATGAAGTCGATGGCCTGCTCCAGGCTCATTTTAAGCGGTGGGGTCAGTTTAATCGCGATGTCGGAAGTGGAGGACCGGATATTGGTCAATTTCTTCGCTTTACAGACATTAATAGCGATGTCCCGCGGGCGATTGGTCTGTCCGATAATCATCCCTTCATAGACCATCGTTCCCGGTTCCACAAAAGTCAGTCCTCTTTCCTGGGCTACATTCAAACCATAAGTTACCGCTTCGCCGGTCTCTGCCGCCACCAGGACACTCCCCGAGCGGCTGGAAGGTATTTCACCTCCCCACGGCTGGTAACCCGTAAAATAGCTGTTCATGACTCCTTCGCCCTTGGTAGCTGTTAAAAACGAGCTGCGGAAGCCGATCAGTCCCTTGGTCGGAATCCGGTATTCCATTCGCACGTTGCCCTTTCCGTCATTATACATATTGGTCATCTGGGCCTGGCGGTTGCTTAACAGCTCCGTAATCACGCCGATGAACTCTTCTCTGATATCCAGGGTGAGGGACTCCACCGGCTCCATGAGCTGGCCATTTATTTCCCTGATGATCGCTTCGGGCTTAGAGACTTCAAATTCATAGCCTTCCCGCCGCATGGTCTCAATCAGTATTGAAAGGTGTAGTTCTCCCCGGCCGGAAACGAGGAAGGTGTCCGGACTGTCCGTTTCCTCTACTCTCAGACTGAGGTTGGTTTCAAGCTCCCGGTACAGCCTTTCCCGCAACTGGCGGGTGGTGCTAAAGTGCCCCTCCCTACCCGAAAAGGGCGAGGTATTGACCCCGAAGGTCATCTTGACCGTGGGTTCGGTTATCTCGATTCGCGGCAGGGCTTCCAGCCTCTCCGGACTAGCCAGTGTGTCTCCTATGGAGGCCTTTTCCATGCCGGTAATCGCGATAATATCACCCGCTGAGGCCGTCTCCACCTCTTCCCGTTTGAGGCCCAGGTGGGTGAAGACCTGCCCCACTTCAAACGGCGTAGCACTGCCATCCGCGTTCAATACCAGTAGAGGGTCATGCGGGGAAACTTTACCCCGCCAGATACGACCAATGGCAATCTTGCCCTTATGGCTATCATAGTCCAGGTTGGAAACCAGCATCTGGAAAGGCCCCTCTTCAATGACCGGAGGCGGAATTTCCTTTAAAATGGTCTCGAAAAGCGGAATGAGGTCACACCCTTTCTCTTTCTGGTCAAAGGTCGCCCAGCCCTCCCTCCCACTGGCGTATATTACCGGAAAATCAAGCTGGTCTTCGCTGATAGCTAATTCCAGGAAGAGGTCCTGGACCATATTCAGCACCTCAGGGATGCGGGCATTTTCCCGGTCGATCTTGTTAATGATAACGATAGGCTTGATCTTCTTTTCCAGGGCTTTTTTGAGGACCACCTTGGTCTGCGGCATTGGTCCATCCACGGCATCTATCAAAAGCAGACACCCATCCGCCATATTGATGACCCGTTCCACCTCTCCCCCAAAATCGGCGTGGCCGGGCGTATCGATAATATTAATTTTCACCCCTTTATAGATCACGGCCGTGTTTTTGGCCAGGATGGTGATTCCCCTTTCCCTTTCCAGGGCATTAAGGTCCATGATGCATTCGCCCATCTGCTGGTTTTCCCGAAAGACCTTGCTCTGTTTCAGCAGGCCGTCTACCAGTGTAGTCTTCCCGTGATCAACATGGGCTATGATAGCGATATTTCTTAAATCATTGCGATAGTTCATGTCTCAAATTAATCCAGTTTTGCGCACGCACTACCCCTCTCCATACCTCAGGTCCTCGATTTAAAGGATATTCGCCCAAGTGTGGATTAAGGGGTAGAGATAGCAGGATATCGATTAAAACCATTGCCGGGTCAAACCAGGCCAGGAGACGACTCCCCTGGCCTTTACCAACAAGACGATAGTTACTATTTAGGGGACTGATTTTGTCTTATCTGGCTATAGCAAGTGCTACAGTATACCGGTCTTCCCTGTCGCGGCTCGAATGGCACTTCTGTTTCCTTGCCGCATTGCGCACAAACGGCCGGATACCTTTGCATATTTGATCTAGACCCTCCGTTCGCACCTCTATCTGCTTTCCTTGCCTGACGGCAGGGCTGGCAGCGCTTAGGTTCGTTAGTATAACCTTTCTGTGCGAAGAATTCCTGCTCCGCCGCGGTGAAAGTGAACTCGTTCCCACAATCAACGCATTGGATCTGCTTGTCCGTAAAACCCACTGAATGTCCTCCTTTTATTTGGATGGTCACAATTACCGGTTGTCCTGCCTCGATGGTCTGTAATTATTCCTTCGAGTCCTGGATAACCAATACCACCGCAACCATTATAGTATCACAAAGGTTTTTTGTAAAATTCATTGCGATATCGGGAGATCTCCGAAGCCCATCCGCAAAATGGCGGCCAAGACCACTTATTGAGCGTGGACCTCTCCCTAATGAGCTAAAAAATTAATGGCTTCAGCTTTCTATTTATCGATTCCTTCGAAGGTCCGGGGCAAGGTAACAAAGTCGCTGATGGATACCGTGCCATTTCCGGTAATTTTCGAAATCTTCATGGTCTGGACACCCAGCCTTCTATCCGGTCCGTAGCCGAAATCATGGCTGTTGCCCCAGGTATCGATGCTTTTGAGCTTATTTAAAGCGTTATAAATAGCGATTTTATCTATCTTGTCCTTGCCCACGTCGGCAGCTGCCTGTCTGACTGCCGCATTAATTACGGCCTTCAAGGTCATCGGCAAGCGGTTGTCTGACCATTTGTCCTTTTTCCCCGCCCACTCCCAAATCCTGGTATACAGCTTGGCAGCCTCTGATTGATCGGAGTAAGGACTTTCGGACCTCAATATGGTATACCCTTCGGCGTCTTTGCCGGCCAGACTGAGGACGACATCGGCTTCTACCATTTCGTTAAAAGTGACCGGGATTTTATCATTCAGGCCCAGGCCTTTCATATCCCGGATCACCAGAGCAGCCTGCTGGCTGTCACCCAGGACCCAGATATGGGTCACCCCAGCGTCACGCAGCCTCATTAACTGGGGTTTGAAGTCCATCAAGGTATACTTATAGGTGACCGGGACTGTGTCGATCCCCTGCTTGGCGATCCACCCTCTGGCCATGTTCCAGGCCATCTCACCGCTGGCAAAATCCCAGTATAAAACACCTATTTTGGGTTGTCCCGGCCCCTTCCAGCTCTGCTGCACCCATTTGGCATAGCCGGCCAGGCCGTCAGAAGTAGGAATAGCGATGCTGAAATAGTTCTGCGGAGGCATGTAGAAGCGCGGGTCCAGGGGACTGCTGGTAATCGCTACCGATTTGTCCTGGTTAATGGTGTCTTTGATCCCGAAAAGATAATAATCCTCTATGACCACAAAAATCTGGGGATTATAGGAGTCCCGCAGCTCTTTGTAAGCGGTGATGGCCCCTTCCGGATTGCCCTTGTTGTCAACTATTTTCCAGTCCAGCTTAATGCCATCGATTCCGCCTTCAACTTCATTGGTATATTTGAAGATATTGCCCATTTCAGTGAACCAGGCGGTAACCGGGCCTGCCGCCGGTCCGGTCTGTCCCCCCAGGGCTCCTATGCGCACCACTGGAGCCCCTGACGCCCCAGGTGAGGCTGGAGCCGGGGCGGGGGCTGAGGTACCGGGTGCGGGAGTGGTGGGAGCCGGTGCAGGCAGGGATGAAGTAGCTGGAGCCGGCGCTGCTGAGGTCGCAGGGGCCGGCGCTACAGGCGATGATGGCGCAGCGCCTGGCGAGCACCCGCCTATTAACAGAGCCAGAGTGAGAAGAATAGCCGTCACTAAAATTCCTTGGACCGGGTATTTTTTCATTAATTCCTCCTTTACTCTTGTCTTTATGTCAAGTTAGATCACATAGCAACTTTGGAACAGCCGCCATCCACGGTGATGACGCTTCCGGTAATGTAGTCGGCCTCAGGAGATGCCAGGAAGACCACCATATTGGCTACCTCCTCGGGGCGCCCCAATCTGCCCTTGGGCACCGTTCTCAGCGACCTCTCCTTCATCGATTCAGGTACGGCACCTGAGTCGATCGTCCCGGGACAAATGGCGTTGACATTGATGCCAAAAGTGGCCAGTTCGACAGCCATCGCCTCGGTAAGGGACTTCAGGCCTCCCTTAGAGGCGATATAGGCTGCCATTAGCGGGGTAGCACCCCCGCCCCCACCTGAAGCCACGGAAGAGATATTAACGATGCGGCCTTCACCGTTCTTGATCATGTTTTTAGCCACCGCCTGTGAGCATAGAAAGGCCCCTTTCAGGTTTACAGCAAAAGTCCGGTCCCAGTCTTCCTCAGTAATGCGGACAAAGGGTTTGATAACCCCCACTGCCGCATTATTGACCAGAATGTCCACCCTGCCGAATTCAGCTATAGTCCTGGCTACCATTTCCTGTACTTCGGCTTTAAGAGAAATATCACATTTTACGGCCAGGGCCTGGCCCCCGGCGGCTCTTATTTCAGCCGCTACTTTTTGGCAGTCCTCCTGGTCAACGTCGGCGACCACTACCCTGGCACCCTCTCTGGAGAGGGCCAGAGCAATGGCCTTGCCGATGCCCCTCCTTGAACCTGTTACAATTGCCGTTTTACCCTGCAACTTCATACAACCGGCTCCTTCTATTTCTCTCGCCTATCATCCAGCAATTCTAAAAACTGCTCCACCTTCGCGGTTATTTCCTCTTCGGTCACAATCGTGGAGTCTCCCAGGTCACAATCCACAACCAGAGTGGGTATGCCTTCCTTAAGCAAAGCATCTTTGATAATTTTGATAGTGGCACAGGTCTGCCGGCACCCCATATGCGCCCAGTAAAGAGCGCCCTCCGCCCGATATTCCCGGGCCTGCCCGACGATCTTATCCGCTACCCCCTTTAAAGGTCCCGTATCGGTGAGGGCAAAGGCTTTGGCAGCCAAACTTTCCAGCGGACGGGAGGGGTCGATATCGGCGTCCGCCCAGAGCGACAAGTGGGGCTCTGCTACGAATGAAGCCTGATAGTCCTTTTCCATAGTATTTAAAAATTTCCACAGATAGCTGGGATAAAAGAAAAAGTTCAGAAGGCGGTAGCGCTCAGGCCGGAGGTCGGGTTGGCCCATTTCAGCTTTCATTTCATCCCGCACAACCCCATAGAAATCGACCAGCTCGGGGGTCCCGGAGAGCAGGAGTTCGGCCAGGATCATCTCGATCAGATGGTGGCTGCGCATGGGAGAGGGGACCGCTTTTCTTAGCTCGCAGATTTCTCGGTATATGAGCGTGGAACGGCGGGTCTGCTCCATAACCTCCGATAGCCGGTCCCAGTCCATTTTCTTTCCGGCGAGCTGTTCCAAAAAACGCACCAGGCTTTCCAGTTCGCGGACATAATACTGGCGGCCTTCAGGCGTATCGTGATAAGGCCGGTCAAGGTACAGGCCGGGACGCTCATAGACCTTCGCCAGATAATCGCCGGATTTGGCTGTCAGATCACAGACCAGGTTGCTCCACACAAAGGCATCCGCCCGGGGCAGCCAGCCTTTATAAGCCATGGCATTGAGGAGGCGATGGCCGGAGCAGATTTCCCCGGCGAATCCGGCCGCTTTGGCGACGGCAAAGGACTCTTCCAGCCCCAGCATGCGGGCCATTATCTCACCGGTGCCTTCCAGGTACAGCGGAGTGATATCCATGGCGTACAGCAATTCGGTGGGAATGAAGATCGTGTGGCCAACCACGGGTCTGTCCTCGCCCTGGGCCCGCTGGACCTTTCTGAAACAACCCGCCAGAAGCGAATAGTAAAGCCATTCCCCCTTGCGGTCGGACTGGTTCCGGCACATCCGGGCCAGCATTTCCAGAATGCGGACCACTTTTTCGAATTTAGCGTTATCGATGGTTTTGACTGTCATCTGCCCGACCTCCCCTGAAGCATCTCGAAAAAGGCCTGCAGCCGGGTGGTGATTTGCCCGGTGCCTCCCATGCCATATTCGACATCCAGCTCCAGGACCGGAAGGCCCTGCGCCTCGAGCATTTCCCTGACCATGGGCTGTTCCATGGTCTGGGGAACGCAGTATCGGACCATCTGGGTGATGAAACCCTGCACTCTGAAGTCCCTGACCAGCCTCAATATCCGCTGCAGTCGATCATCCGAAGGCTCCATGCGGGGGCAGGCAAAATTATGGAGATAGCGCCGGCAAATAGCTTTGATCGGGTCGCTATCGAAGTCCACACCTTCCCACCAGTACCTGACTCCGGTGCAAAGCTCATCGATTACCACCAGGCCCCCCATCTGCTCAATAGCCCTGATGAAATCAGGATTATTTAAAGGGCTGCCGGCAACCATAATTCTGAACCGGCCGGCAATTTTCCGGCGGCCGGTGCTCAACTCCTTGATCAACCTTTGCGTCACTGCATTGAATTGCTCCGGCGGCAATGAAACGCTGGCGTTGAGGATGGTCAGCAGCTCACTGCCGGCAATCGGCGGATTATCCGCTTTGGTCATCTGGTACAAAGATTTCAACAGTTCTCGCCGTCGATTATATAGCCGTATCGACTCCTGTAAAGCCTCATGGGTGATAGATGCTCCCATGAAAGCCTCGAGCCTGGAGACCAGCTGGCGCAGCTCGACCGCATAAAGTTGATACGCGCCATCGTTGATTTTACGCGGCACCCCCACGGTATGAATAAAAGGTGTAAAACCATAGTGTTCCCAGACATCCGCCAGCCGGCGTGAGCAGTCGCAGGTAGAGCCGGCCACGAAACCATCTAAAAATCGGTAGCGGTCTTTGAGCACCATCTCCAGACAATTTCGGATGAAGGAACAGGTGTTGGGATACATACAGGCGTTGGCGTCATCATAATTGGCGAGCCGGGAATCTCCGATAAGCCTTATCGGCAGAGCTCCCGAGGCGTAGATTATTTCCTCCGGCACATAGGTGCATTCGAAAGCGATAATTTTCTTACCCTGCTCTTTCCAGACTTTCAAAGCCGGAGTGGCGGGGAAAGAAGCGTTAAGCTGCTCTATCTCAGCCAGAGCTTCGGGAGTATCATCCACCGTGGTCTCCTTTATCCGCAACCCACTTTTCACGCAGGGACGAATAATAATTGCCGGCGGCTTTTTCTGCGCCGGCGCCCAGATAGGATTTGCGGGTGTCCGGGTGATTTTTCAGAACTTCGGCCGAACCCTCCAGAACCAGTTTCCCCGTTTGCAGGATGTAACCATATTCAGCGATCGAAAGCGCAGCAAAGGCGTTCTGTTCGGCAATAACGAAAGTGGTCTTTTGTTCCCGATTAATTTGTTTTACAGTCGCCAGAATTTCAGCGATAATCCTGGAGGCTAAACCCAGGGAAGGTTCATCCAGCAACATC
This sequence comes from Chloroflexota bacterium, assembly GCA_017860765.1. Next base: position 9,957 of record JAGDMY010000021.1, read on the forward strand.
ACCCTGGGACGTGCCATCAAGGCCCGTCCGATGCTCAGCATTTGCTGTTCACCCCCGGACAAATAACCGCTTTTCCGTCTGTTAAGTTTTGCCAGTTTAGGGAAATATTGATAAACCCCGGCGATATCCCTTTTTAGATCTCTGGAACTTTTGCTGAGATAAGCTCCCATAATTAAATTTTCTTCAGTGGTCAAGTCTTCGAAAACGGGATGGCCCTGCAGAACGTGGCAGATGCCCAGACGGGCTATTTGCTCCGGGTTTAAATGGTCGATTCTCCGCCCATCCAGCTCAACTCTACCCTTATTCAATTTACCGGACTCGGTGGCTAAAACACCCGAGATGCTCTTTAAAGTCGTCGACTTTCCGCTGCCATTGTTCCCCAGCAGGACCACTATGCTCCCATCGTCAATCCGCATGGAGACGCCGGTTAAGGCCAGCACAACATCCAAATAGATTGCTTCAATATTGTCCAGTACTAACATGGCTTAACTGCTCTTAAATGCCCTCCAGGCCAGAATTTAATCTTTAATCTTAGCCTCTTCCAGAGGCCCAGCAGCCCGTACGGCTGAAACGAGACAAAGAGGACTATCGCCAGGCCATAAACACCCGATGTGATAAAAACCCAGGTATTGTTATTGATTGAAGGGACGAGATTAGACATGCTGAATAAATGCAGTATCTGGCTGATCACCCTGAGAAAAATGACGCCCATTACAGCCCCCGCCGTGCTGCCAGCCCCGCCAATAACGATCATGC
>JAGDMY010000194.1 GCA_017860765.1 Chloroflexota bacterium
ACCAGGACGCCCGTGATAATACCCATAGTCTTTTGAGCATCGTTGCCGCCGTGGCCCAGGCTGTAAGCCGCCGCGGAAAACAGCTGCAGGATGCGCGACCATTTATTAATGGAGGTGGGCTTCTGTTTATACACAATCCAGGTGGTGATGATCTTTAACAGGAAACCTATGACCAGACCAATGGCGGGTGCCAGAATGATGAAGATGGCGGTCTTATACCAGCCGGCGGCTATGATGACCCCGAAACCGCTTTTGGCAATAGCGGCCCCGGCATATCCTCCGATCAGGGCATGGGAAGAACTGCTGGGCAGACCGAAATACCAGGTGATTAAGTTCCAGCAGATCGCGCCCAGCACCCCGGCCAGAATGACGGTGGGAGTGACTATATTAATATCAATCATCCCGCTGCCGATGGTCTTGGCCACCGAAGTCCCGAAAATCAGGAAGGCGATGAAGTTAAAAAAGGCGGCCCAGAGAATGGCCTGCCGGGGGGATAAAACCCGGGTGGAGACCACGGTGGAGATGGAGTTGGCGGCATCGTGCATGCCGTTGGTGTAATCGAAGGCTAATGCAATGAGGATGATAATGGCAATAAATACTAAGTTTAGATCCAACTTTAAAACCTTACGGGGTCGCCGATCCGGTGTTAATTATATAACATACGGTTGAACTTTGACTAGAACGGCCGGCCAATTGGGGACCGGCCTGGATCGGAACAGGTCCTTACTTGTCGCCCAGGTAGGCTGCAATAACCTCGGGGTTTGCCCGGATATCATCCGGCGTGCCTTCGGCGATTTTCTTGCCGAAGTTGAGGACAACAATACGGTCGGCAATATCCATCACCACACCCATGTCATGTTCCACGAGAATAATGCAGTTTACGCCGTCGCGGAGTACCGGTGTGCGGGGATAAGTAGAACCCTGCCCTTCAAAGATATCAATAATAAAGCGGGCGATGTCCTCCTTTTCTTCCAGGTTCATCCCGGCCATTGGCTCATCAAGGAGCAGCACCTTGGGCTCCAGGGCCAGGGCCCGGCCGAGCTCGACGCGCTTGCGCATGCCATAGGGGAGTGAGCCGACAATTTTCTTGCGAATAGGCTCGATTTCCAGAAAGTCGATGATGTCCTCGACCACCTTGCGGTGCCGGATTTCTTCGGTATGCGCCGGGCCGAAGTAAAGGGCGCTGCTCAAAAAATTTTGTTTCATAAGGACATGCCTGGCTGCCATTATGTTATCCAGTGTGCTCAAGCCACTGTACAGCTCGATGTTCTGGAAAGTGCGGGCCAGCCCCATCCTGGCAGCCCTGTCCGGCCGGATCCGGGTAATACGCTGGTCTTCAAAATAGATCTCGCCCTTCTGGGGTTTGTAAAAACCGTTGATGCAGTTCAGGACACAGGTCTTCCCGGCGCCGTTAGGCCCGATGATGGCCAGGATTTCCCGTTCTCTGATATCTATACTGATATCTGTCAGGGCCTTAACCCCGCCGAAGGATAGAGACAGGTTTTCGATGCGGATTTTAACCTTTTTGCCCTCGCCCGGGGGGCCTGCCGGGGGTTGACCTGCGGTAGGATGTTCTAAAGCTGTCATGCTATCGCGTTTCTTCCGCCAGAATTTGCTCTTTATATTGCGTCACGCGAGGGCAGGGTTCACCCTCACATTTTATCGGGCGCTGCAAATGGCGGGATTTTTTACGGATAATATCCCTGGTAATGCCGTTGGGATGATCATATTTTTTACAGCCGGTGCAGCGGGTTGAACCGTTGCGGGATACTATCACGGTCACTTCATCATCAACCGCATCACAATAAATTGTCTTCGCACTGATCTGCCAGCCGGTCATAATAAGCCAACGCTCCCGCAATGAATTCAGTATCATAGTACCATTGACTCGAGATGGAATTCAACCGGGAGCAGATTTAAGTTAGCCCTGGTTCAGTCTGATGGCTGAGTAGATGGCGAACAGGACCACGAATCCTATTACTGTGAAGAGGGTATAGGTAGCCAATTTCATGCGACCGAACTTATAACCCACATAGTCGCCGACTACCATGGCTACAGCTATACCGACGATTATCTCAACTATCGTGATAGCAGTCTTTAAGTCCAGCATCGGTCACCTCTGCTTAATTATAGCACTTGGCAGGCGACTGACAAGGTAAACCTGCGCTTCCTAGCTGATCATCGTATGGGAAACTAGATAAATAATCTCATTGTGTTATAATAAAAAATATCCGTCGCCAAAAATACCTGATGTTAGCCTCGCTACCTCCCTTCCCCGAAGATTATAATAGGCAAGGAGGATGACCTAATATGGGACACTCTGGTAAAGCTATCGTTTGGTTCAACGAGGTGGGTAAAAAAGATGTAGCCTCGGTGGGTGGCAAGGGGGCCAATCTGGGTGAGCTGACCAATGCCGGGATTCCGGTCCCTCCCGGGTTTATTGTCACCTCAGATGCTTATTATAAATTCCTCAAAGAAACGCAAATCCTGGACCTGATCCGCCAGAAGCTGGGAAGTCTCAACCCCCATAATAGCAAACAGCTCCAGAAAATAGCCGAAGAAATCCAGCAGATCATCCTCAAATCGCCAATACCGCCGGATATTGCCCGGGAGATCCGCAAGGCTTATGACAAAATGGGGGGCGGACTGGTGGCGGTGCGGTCTTCCGCTACTGCCGAAGACTTGCCGGATGCCTCGTTTGCCGGACAGCAAAGCACTTTCCTGAATGTGCAGGGCGGCTCCAATGTCGTAGATGCTGTCAGAGGTTGCTGGGCCTCTCTCTTCAATGCCCGCGCTATTTTCTATCGGGCGGAACAACATTTCGATCATTTTAAAGTGGGTATTGCGGTCCCCGTTCAGCGCATGGTGCAGTCACAGGCGTCCGGCGTCATGTTTACCCTGGAGCCGGTCACTTCTGATCAGCACAAGATCGTCATCGAGGCGGTCTACGGCCTGGGTGAGGCAATCGTCTCCGGTGAAGTCACGCCGGACCTTTTTATTATTGATAAGGATAAGCTGCAGATTATCAGCAAAAAAGTCAACCGGCAGAAATGGCAATTGATCAAGAACCCGTCCAGCCATAACGGCCAGCTCAATATTAAAGCCCCCATACCGGCTAAGCTGCAGTCTGCCCAAAAGATCTCCGATGAAGAAGTCCTGAAACTGGCCTCGATTGGCAAAAATATCGAAGACCATTATAAATTCGCTCAGGATATCGAATGGGCTAAAGAGAGCGGGCAACTATATATTACCCAGTCCAGGCCGGTAACGACCATCAAAGATGCCGCTAAAGGGACCAGGCCCGAGAGCTCGGCCGCGGTTATATTAAGCGGCTCCCCCGCCAGTCCGGGAATGGCCAGCGGCCCGGTAAAAATCCTGCAGGATGCTTCCCAGATAGATAAGATAATAAAAGGCGACATTCTGGTAGCAGGCATGACCACGCCGGACTTTGTGCCGGCTATGAAACGGGCGGCGGCAATCGTAACCGACCAGGGCGGCAGGACCTCGCATGCCGCTATTGTTAGCCGGGAATTAGGCATCCCCTGCGTTGTGGGTTCATTGAAAGCTACTACCTCCCTGACCGACGGACAAATCATAACGGTGGACGGATCCACCGGCAAAATTTATGAGGGCAATGTCATGCCGGCTGAACCGCGGGTGGCTCCTCGGGCAGTAAAAAAGAACCTGAAGACCCGCACCCGGGTCTATGTTAATCTGGCCCAGCCAGACCTGGCGGAATCCGTCGCGGCCCGCAATGTGGATGGCGTCGGGCTGCTGCGGGCAGAATTCATAATGGGCCAGATTGGTGAGCATCCGCGCTATATGCTGAGCGAGAACCGGGGCGGCGAATATATCGACAAGCTCTACGAGGGTGTCAATACCATAGCCAAAGCCTTCTATCCCCGGCCGGTGGTCTACCGTGCCTCTGATTTTAAAACCAACGAATACCGCAATCTTAAAGGCGGCCAGGAATATGAGGCGGTAGAGGAAAATCCCATGCTGGGATATCGCGGCTGCTCCCGCTATATCC
>JAGDMY010000195.1 GCA_017860765.1 Chloroflexota bacterium
AGAGGGCAACCGGATTGACCTGGCGATGGCACAGGAACTGGCGGAAGTCTGTGATCAGGTAAAGGGTGATGATGGGATTTACCTGGCGGTAATCGCCGGGGCAGGAACGGATTTCTGCCTTGGCGGAGATGTCGGGACGGGGTCCCTGGCCGGGGAGGGCGAGGTCTTGACCTTGAGGTACAGTCCGGCAGAAGCGATAGCTTCTATTGACTGTCCCACCCTGGCCGCGATCGATGGGCAGGCCCGGGGGCTGGGCCTGGAGGTGGCGTTAGCCTGCGATTTGCGGTTTGCCTCGGATAAGGCCAGCTTTGCTTTGCCGCAGATAATCGAGGGGCATATCCCGGTGGATGGGGGTACCCAGAGGCTGCCGCGCCTGGTTGGCAAAGGAAAAGCCCTGGAGATGATCCTGACAGGTGCTGTTATGGATGCCGGGATGGCCCTGGAAATCGGTCTGGTCAACCGGGTCGTCGGGCAGGACAGCCTGCTGGCCGAAGTCGAGGCGGTGGCTAAGACACTGGCCGGCAAAGCCCCCATTGCCATGCGCTATGTCAAAGCTGGACCTTACACTGGAACAGGGCCTGCGTCTGGAAGCGGACCTTTATTTCTTAATTCATACCACCGCTGATAGGACCGAAGGCATCCAGTCATTCCTGCAAAAGCGCAAGCCGGATTTTCAGGGGAAATAGGAGGAGGAATACGGCTGCTTTTGAAGCAATCATCTATGAAAAAGCGGACGGTGTGGCCCGCGTAACACTGAACCGTCCGCAGGCCCTCAATGCCTACAATATCCGGATGCGGGATGAGCTCTACGAAGTCCTCGGCGCCATAAGGGACGATCCCGAGGTGAGGGCCGTCGTGCTCAAGGGCGCGGGGGAAAAGGCCTTTTGCGCTGGCGCCGACCTCAGCGAATTTCTCTCTGCACCTCCCCCGGTGTTTGCCCGCATGGCCCGCTTCGAACGGGACATCTGGGGGCGTTTTTTGAGCATTCCAAAACCCTTCATCGCCGCCCTGCACGGGTATGTTTTGGGTTCAGGAATTGAGATGTCGCTGTGCTGCGATATTCGCCTGTGTTCTGAAGAGGCCCAGTTCGGCTTGCCCGAAGTGACACTGGGTATTATTCCGGCGGCCGGAGGGAGCCAGACACTTCCCCGCATGGTGGGGGCTTCCAGAGCCCTGGATGTACTGCTGACCGGCCGCTGGCTGAAGGCTGAGGAGGCCCGGCATCTGAAGCTGGTGAACCGGGTTATACCACGCCGCGATCTGTTCGCTGAGGCTGAGGGCCTGGCCCACAGGATAAAAAATTTCGATCCCAGGGCGGTCTCCTGTGCTAAACAGGCGGTCGTCCGCGGATTGGATATGAGCCTGCAGGATGGCCTGGGTCTGGAGAAAAGTCTGGGAAAGCTATTGATTAAGGCCGGTAGTTAACCGGAATTGGACGTATACATATTGGACAATCTTAAAAGAGCCAGATTTGATTTTATCTCCGATTTCAGGTAAAGTAATTAACTGGCTGCCGGAATAGCATAATCGATACATTCCGCTGATCAACTCAGTTTCAACTAAATATTATTACTCGTAGGAGGAACATTGTGGATAAAGTCTTTCCCAGCATTGAGGAAGCCATTAAAGATATCCCGGAGGGGGCTTCAGTTGGCTTTCCCGGCTTCTTCTCATGCGGCAATCCGGTCTTCCTGACCAGAGCCCTGGCCAAGCAAGGGACCAAAAACCTCACCCTGGTTGTGATGCAGCTGGGTGTTGGCAACGAGGAGATCAATGAGCTTATCCAGAACGGCCAGGTCAAGAAGGCCGTCTGCAACTATCCCTTTTATCGTTCCGCCAGTAAAAAATCCGTTTTCGAACAATTATTGATCGCCGGAAACGTAGAATGCGAGCTGTATCCCATGGGCACTTTTGCAGAGAAATTAAGAGCGGCCGGGGCTGGAATTCCCGCCTTTTATACACCGACCGGCGTCGGCACCTACGTTGCCGAAGGCAAGGAAGTCCGCGTGTTTGACGGCCGGGAATGCCTGCTGGAAAAGGCTTTGAAGATCGATTATGGCTTCATCCATGCCTGGAAGGCCGACCATATGGGCAACCTGGTATTCCGCAAGACCTCGAGAAACTATAATCCTGACATAGCCAGGGCTGCCAGAGTGGCCATTGTGGAAGCTGAGGAAGTGGTTGAGACCGGGGAGCTTGATCCGGATATGGTCCATCTTCCCAGCGTCTATGTCAAGCGGGTAGTCAAAGTGGGCAAGCCCAAGATAAGGATAGGAATTGACTAGCTATCCCCCGGGGGATGCGCAACAAAAAGGATATTAGAGGAGAAGGAAATGGCCAACGGCAAAAAATTTGAAGGTGTAGCGCGAGAGTTGATCGCTTTGAGAATAGCCAATGAAATACCTGATGGCAGCTATGCCAATCTGGGTATCGGTATACCGACCCTGGTATCCAACTGGATTGAAGGACGGGACATCGTACTGGAAGCCGAGATAGGCATGCTGAATTGCGGGCCGCTGGCTTTTGGTGATGATATCGACCAGGACCTTATCAATGCCAGCTGCCAGCCCATCACCGAAATGCCGGGCAGCTGCTATTTCTGCAGTTCGGAGTCCTTTGCCATGATCCGCGGCGGTTTCATGGACTATGCTGTGATGGGCGCTTTGCAGGTTGCCGAGAACGGCGACTACGCCGGATGGAATATCCCCTCTTCAGGAAGAGGCAAAATTGGCAATATTGGCGGTTCTATGGATTTGGCAGTCGGCGCCAGGAATGTCTTTATCGCCATGGAACATGTCACCGTGACCGGTGAGCCTAAATTATTGAAGTCCTGCACCTATCCCCTCACGGCCAAGAAGTGTGTTAAAAAGGTCTTTACCAATTTGTCCGTTATCGACGTCACGCCTCAGGGGTTCGTGCTGCGGGAAGTAGCGCCCGGACTAACAGCGGAGGATGTGCAATCAGTCACAGAAGCCAAACTGATCATAGCTGAAGACCTCAAGGAGATGGCTCTCTAGTCAGTCAGCATAAATTGGGGACAGATGCCATCCTTCACACCTTTTGCGGTGGAGGGTGGCATTTTCATAGCTACCCGTTTATCAATCAGCTCCAGGGAAGCCAGTGTGGGGTCCAGACCGCCCAGGTTCCCCATAATCCAGGGGCCCTCATCCAGTTCTACCATCACTACCAGGTAAGGGGTTTGCCCGCGGCGGCTTTCCGGAGCCCTGTGGATGGCCGTGAAGGTCACGATCTTGCCTTTACCCGAGAGCTCCACCACCTCTGCGTCCAGTCCGCCGCAGCGGCGGCAGGCCAGGCGGGGTGGCGCCGTGATGCAACCGCAGGAGCGGCATTTTAGCCCCAGCAGGCGGTTTTCGTCCAGGGCAGTCAGGTATTCCTCTACGCTTATCCCGGTTCTCAAAGCGTTTCTCCTTCACCAGCCTCTTTCCAGTATCATGACGCAATGAATGCTGCCGCTGGCCCCCATCGCATCTGTCAAACCTGTGGCAGCTCCCTGTACCTGAGTTTCTCCACACTCCCCTCTCAGCTGATGAAATATCTCGTAGACCTGAGCCGCACCCGTAGCGCCTACCGGATGGCCTTTCGCTTTCAATCCCCCTGAGGGATTAACGGCTATCTTGCCGCCGATCATGGTCTCCCCTCTGGCAGTGGCCTCCCCACCGGTCCCGTATTCAAAAAATCCCAGACTTTCAATGGCCAGAATTTCAGCAATGGAAAAGCTATCGTGGACCTCGCAGACGTCTATATCCCGGGGAGTAAGGCCAGCCGTATCATAGGCCTGTTTGGCAGCCAGCTCGCGGGCAATCAGGTGCGGCAAATATTCCTGCTGGCTGGCCAGCGTGCCGGCCGAGGCCTGTCCGCTTCCGGTAATGAAGACCGGCCGGTCAGTTAGTTTGCGGGCGATCTCTTCCGAGGCCAGGACTATCGCGGCCGCGCCATCGGAAAAGGGGCAGCAATCGTAAACCTGAAGAGGCTGACAAACCATTGGACTTCGGAGGAGCTTTTCTACCGTCAACTCCCGCTGCAGGTGGGCTTTAGGGTTTAAAAGGCCATACTTATGGGCTTTTACCGAGATCAGGGCCATTTGTTCCTTGAGTTTATCCATAGGGATGCCATATTTTTTAGCATAGAGATGGGCCAGCATCGCAAACACGCCGGGAAAGGTAATGCCGGAAGGGTACTCGTAGGACCGGTCGGTATACATGGAGTAGGCCTGCGTGGCCAGCTGGGTGCCCATTGAAGCCGCCCTTTCCATACCCCCCACCAGTATGACGTCATACATTCCGGAGGCAATCCAGATGAAGGCGTCGCGGATGGCGACGGAGGAAGAAGCACAAGCTCCATCGAAAGTGTTGGTGGGAACATTCTTCAGGCCCAGATTCTCAGCGATGAAGGGGTGGGCTAGCTGCTGCCCTTCTTCGAAGTCGCTAAGGACGTTCCCGACATGCAAAGCCTGAATATCTCCCGTTTTCAGGCCGGCGCCAGCGATGGCTTCCAGGGCTGCTTCTGAAAAGAGCTCAATGTTGGTG
>JAGDMY010000196.1 GCA_017860765.1 Chloroflexota bacterium
AACTGCCAAACAAGTGGTGGTGCAGAAGTTGCGCGAAGCTGAACGCAGCCTGATATTTGAAGAGTTTTCCGGGCGTGAAGGGGAAGTGGTAACCGGGGTCATACAAAGGATTGAAGCCAAAACCGTGGTTATAAATCTGGGCAGAACCGAGGGGATAATGCTGCCCGCTGACCAAATATTTTCGGAAAGATATGAAGTGGGTCAACGCATCAAGGGTTATATATATGAGGTGAAAAACACCTCCAAAGGTCCCAGCGTGTTCATTTCCCGCACCCATCCGTATTTCTTGAAACGCTTGTTCGAATTAGAAGTTCCGGAAATCTATGAGGGCTTGGTAGAAATAAAAACTATAGCCCGGGAAGCCGGGTCCCGTTCCAAGATATCGGTTTATTCCATGGATGAAAAAATCGATTCAGTAGGGTCCTGTGTTGGTCCTCGAGGAATCAGGGTGCAGAATATCGTCAATGAGTTGAATGGAGAAAAAATCGATATCATCAAATATCATAAAGACCCGGAAAAGTTCATCGCCAATGCCCTAAGCCCCTCTAAAGTCTTGTCCGTAGATATTGAGGGCGAAGGGAAAAAGGCCCGGGTTATTGTTCCCGATTATCAGCTTTCCCTGGCGATAGGCAAAGAAGGACAAAATGCCCGCTTAGCGGCTAAGCTCACTGGCTGGAAAATAGACATCAAGAGTCAAAGCCAGGCTGAAGAGGAGTTTGAATGGGATGGCGAAGGAGCGTAAATTACCGCAGCGTATGTGTGTAGGCTGCCGGGTCATGAAAAACAAAAAAGAATTGATCAGAGTGGTCAGGACTCCGGAAGGTGCGGTAGAACTGGATACTACCGGAAAAAAATCCGGCCGGGGAGCCTACTTGTGCGCAGATCCGGAGTGTTTAAACTTGGCGGTTAAGGGCAAGCGGCTGCAAAAAGCCCTTCAGCATGAAGTGGCCGAGGATATAGTGAATCTTATCAGAACGCAGTTGAGTAGCCCCCAAAAAGGTGGTTGATAGATTGAGCAGAGTTTATAACCTCATAGGTATTGCCCAGCGGGCTGGCCTAACTTCTTCGGGGGCGACGGCGGTGCGGGCCAGTCTGACTAAGAGGCAGGCGCGCGTAGTGCTAATGAGTAGAGATATAGCAGATAATTCCAGGGATGCATTGATAAAAAGCTGTAGCAAAAACAAAATTCCTTGGTTTATAATAGGCGACAAGTTCAAACTGGGAGCCAGTTTAGGGAAAGCCCACCGAGTAGCAATGACTATCAACGATTCTGGAATGGCCAGCGCTATTATGAAAGCTATCCAGGCAGCAGATAATGAGGCAAAAAGTATGGGGGTGGTTGAATGGCCAAGATAAGAGTGCATGAATTAGCGAAAGAGTTAGGGCTGCCAAGTAAAGAGATGGTTGATACCCTGCACAAGCTGGGGTTGGATGTTAAAAACCACATGAGTACGATGGAAGAATCCCAGGCGGTATGGGTGAGAAAACGGCTGAAAGAAACCCAGCCCGCAGAATCTGATAAGGCAGCGACTAAGCCAGCCGGTGCACCTGCACGCCCAACACCCCAGCCACCGGCCCGGGCAGAACGTGCGAGCAGTGCTTCGGGTCAAGAGGCAGTCCGGGGTGCAGCCGGAACAAATAAGGAACGGCCGGCCACAAGCCCGGAGCAAAGGAAAACCGACAGCACTGCTCCAGCAAGTACGGGCATGAGACAACCAGAACGAAAAGCAGAAACCACCAGAATGGGCAGTGAAGTGAGACCTGTTGCAGGTCGTCCGGAGAGGCGGCCGGAACCTCAGCGTCCTGGGCCAGCACCATCGGGAGGTCAGGCTCCTCGCCCTCAACAGCCCCGGCCAGGTATAGGACCGAAACCGGGCCCGACACCTCCGGCCGGAGGCCAGAGACCGGGTCAGATCACTCCTGGTGGCGGCCAGAGACCAGGTCAGCATCCACCCGCCGGTGGTCAGCGACCGCGGCCCATGGGTGGGCAGGATAGCCGTCCTATGCCACCGCGGCAGCCAGGAGGCCCTCGGCCGACATCGTCTCCACCACCTAGAACAGGAGAGCAGAGACCTGCTGCGCCCGGCAGAGTACCACCGCCCCGCCCCGTTGGCGGACAAACGCAAAAACCCTTTGAAAAGAAACCTGGTCAAGGCTTCACCCCTGGGCCCCGGCCCGTTGGTGCTGGTCCAGAGGGAGTCAAAAAGCCTGGCTATGTAGCAGGTCAAGGCAAACCTGGCAAAAAAGCTGCCCCGGTCAAACCCCAATTTACCAAGGATTACAGCCGCCCCCAGAAAAAAGGCAAACACAAAAAGAAGAAAGAAGAGCCGATTCTGGTAACCCCAGAACATATTTTGGCGGGGGATAGCGTTCAAGTTAGAGAATTGGCTGAAAAATTAGGCAAGGGTTCAGCTGAAATAGTCAAAAAATTAATGGAACTCGGTATAATGGCTACTATCAATCAGGAGATCGACTATGATACGGTGGAGATATTGGCCAGCCTCTATGATGTAACCGTTGAACGAGAAATAAGCGAGGAACAGCAGATATTGGAAGAAATCGTGGACAGCCAGGAAAGTCTGGTGCCCCGTTCACCCATCGTTACGGTTATGGGCCATGTTGACCACGGTAAAACCTCCTTATTGGACAAGATTCGCAAAGCTGATGTCGTTTCCGGAGAAGCGGGTGGCATTACCCAGCATATCGGGGCTTATCAGGTAACCGTGAGCGGCAATCGGATCACCTTTATCGACACTCCGGGGCATGAGGCTTTTACGGCTATGCGCGCCCGGGGCGCTAATCTTACCGATATTGTAATCTTGGTGGTGGCCGCTGATGACGGGGTTATGCCCCAGACTATTGAAGCGATCAACCACATCAAAGCTGCCAAGGTACCGTTTATCGTAGCTTTGAACAAAATGGATAAACCCGATGTCAATCCAGACAAGGTCATGCAGCAGCTGACGGAATACAGCATCGTTCCCGAACAATGGGGCGGTGAAACCATGTTTATACCGGTGTCTGCCAAAACCGGCATGGGTATCGATAACCTGCTGGAAATGGTGCTGCTGATTGCGGAAATGAATGACCTCAAAGCCAATCCTAACCGGCAGGCTGAGGGGGTTGTGATTGAAGCTCAACTCGACAAAGGCAAAGGCGCAGTCGCGAGTCTGCTGGTACAAAAAGGTACGCTGAAGGTGGGAGATTGTATTGTCTGCGGCTTTACCTGGTGCAAGGTCCGGGCTATGACCGATTATCGGGGTCGCAAGGTGGACCTGGCCTATCCCTCTATGCCGGTGGAGATTACCGGCTGGTCGGATGTTCCCGAAGTTGGAGAAAGAGTACAGGTCTGTGACGAAAAGGTTGCCAAAGAAATTGCCAGCTTGCGTTTGAGTGAAAAGAAATTGGAAGATCAGAAACAGAGCAGTAAGATTTCACTGGATGATTTCTTCAAGCAGATGCAAAACACAGGCATGAAAGAATTAAACCTGATCATCAAGGGAGATGTGCAGGGTTCCATCGAAGCCCTGTCACAATCATTGCTCAGGCTCAGCACCAGCGAAGTAAAAGTAAACGTGATTCATTCCGCGGTAGGGGCGATAACCGAAACTGACGTCATGCTGGCTTCGGCATCCAACGCCATAATCATCGGTTTCAACGTCCGTCCCGATGTCAAAGCCAGGAAATACGGCGAGGATGAGAAGATCGACATTCGCATGTATCGAGTGATATATGAAGCCATCGATGATGTGAAGAAAGCTATGACCGGGCTGCTGGAACCCGAGTATCGCGAGAAATACCTGGGCCGGGCCGAAGTCAGGGCAACATTCAAGGTCCCCAATCTGGGTATAATCGCCGGCTCCTATATCATCGACGGTAAGCTGCAAAGAAATGCCAGTATGCGTATCTTGCGCGACTCAGTCATAATTTATGAGGGCAAATTGGATTCTCTGAAACGGTTTAAGGATGACGTCAAAGAAGTCATGGAAGGTTTCGAATGCGGCATTGGAGT
>JAGDMY010000197.1 GCA_017860765.1 Chloroflexota bacterium
AGGTTTTTTGGGAGTAAATTACTAATCAACAATTTGGTGAACTGCAGGTGATATGCAAAGAGTCCGAATTTGAAAGTCGAAGGCCAAATTACTTCTAAAATGTGAAGTACAATTGCCGGAGATCGATTCGAAATTAATATTTTAAGGAGGTAGATAATGAAACGGTACTCTGGTCTCATCGCATTCCTGGTTATCGCTGTATTAATGGTCACTATGGTAGTCTCCTGCGCCAGTACCCCGACTACTTCGGCGCCTCCCGCTTCCACCACCGCTAAGCCCCCTGCCTCTACAACGGCTGCCCCACCTCCTCCACCCTCATCAACAGCAGCCCCACCACCCCCACCTTCAACTTCTACGGCACCACCTCCGCCCCCGCCCAGTACAACCGCTGCTCCGAAAATGACCTTAAGGTTGACCATTCCCAACCCGCCCGGAGATGAGCTGACGGTAAATTGCGAAGAGTTTGCCGCGGCAGTTGCCAAGCGCACTAACGGTCAATACATTGTCAGAGTCTTCCCGGGTGAGACCCAGATTAAATTGCCCGAGACCTATGACGCGGTAAGAACCGGTGCCGCCGAAATGGCTCTCATCGGTATTGGTATCTTTGAAGGTATGGACCCCAGGCTGGCAGAACTCCCCTTTACGGTCAACAACATCCGGGCTAATGAAGCCGCGGCCTGGCCGTTCGCCCAGCTTTGCAGCACAGAAGTGCATGAGAAGAAGCTCAATATGAAAGTCATCGCCTGCTATGCTACCGGCGGGCAGGAGCTCTGGTCTACCAAACCAATCAAGACTCTCGAAGATTGGAAGGGCTTACTGTGCGGGGCAAGCAACCCGGAAAGCTCCGCCGTTATTACCGGCCTGGGTGGCTCTTCCGTGCCCATCAGCTGGACCGATTTCTATACCGCCCTGCAAAAGAAGACCGTTGATGCCTGTCTCAACTCAATTCGTGGCTCTATTGTCTTCAAGATCCCCGATGTTGCCAAGTACCTGACGCTTTGCTACAGCACCGGCACTTACCTGGCTTATCATATCAACCTGGACACCTGGAACAAACTGCCTAAGGATATCCAGCAAATCATCTTCGATGAAGCCCAGGCTGCTTCACTGCGGATGCAGGCCCAGCAGATCAAAGAGCGCGAGGAAACCGATCTGGATACCGTTGTCAAGTCAGGGGTTAATATTTATGATCTACCCAAGGCCGAATACGAAAGATGGAAAGCCGCACTAGCTCCCTATGTCAACAAGAGGCTGGCCGAGATGGGGGATTTCGGTGTCAAGTCCAAGGCGATCTATGACAAGGTCAATGCCGAATTTCCGTTAAAATAATTCACTATAATCGTAAATAGCTGATGACTCAGTCCCGGTCAAATTGGAATCAGTCCGCACGTTAGGCATATTCTCAACCGGGACTGAGTTGCATTCACAGAATAGCATAGCGCCACGGATTTACAGCGGAAGGGAGGACGGCTACTTGGAAACAGAAAAACAAAGTCCCGTCTTTAGAACCATTGACCGCCTGAGCCGGTATGCCCTGGCATTGAGTGGCATTTTCGTGCTGGCGATGGCGTTTGCCTCCACTTATGGTGTGGGCAGAAGATACCTGCTGCGTAGCCCGGAGCCTTATTCATATGAGGTCAGCACCATATTGCTGATTTGGTGTTTTGTGCTCGCTATGGCAGCGATCCAAATGCAGCAGCGCCACATCCGGGGTGATTTCGTTCTCAGTCGTTTGCCCAGAAAGGTGCAGTATGTGATTGATTACCTGTTGGCGCCGCTGCTGGGCTTGCTCTGTGCCGTATTGCTGACCTGGAAAGGCATCCCTGGAGCGACGTTCTCCCTGAGCATCGGAGAGGTCAGTTCTTCAGCCTGGAAAGAACCGGTATTCCCGGTAAAGATTGTCATCGTTATTGGCTACGGCTTCCTGGCTCTGGTTACCCTGTATCAGGTTTACAGGGGCTTTGCCAGATTGCGCAGTCAAATGAGCGGCCAGAAAAGTGGACCGGGCAGCGAGCAGACTCAAGCGCCAGCCGCAGTCCCCGCGAAGGAGGGGCCGGATGGACGCTAACTTAGCCATGGTGATAGCCATCATTCTGATGCTTATACTGCTGACGATTGGAATACCCATCGCCTGGGCCCTGCTCTCCAGCTCTATCATCGTCGCGATATTTGCTTTCGGAATGAGCGCTCTGGATAAACTGGGCCAGACGACCTTTCATTTCCTGTTCAACCTGGCCTGGACGCCACTGCCCCTTTTTGTTCTCATGGGCTGCCTGATCGCCGAAACCGATATCGGTGGAGACCTCTTTAGGGCCGCGCGGAACTGGTTGTCCCGCGTTCCAGGAGGGTTGGTCGCAGCCTGCATCTGGGCAGAGGCCGGAATGGCCGCCGCTTTAGGGGCCAGTGCTCCCTGCATCATCGGGGTGGGAAAAGTTGCCGGACCGGAATTAGATAAATATAATTACAAAAAATCATTCGCCATGGGCGCCTTGCTGTGCGGGGGTATCCTGGGCCCGCTGATACCCCCCAGTGCGGTCATGATCATTTTTGCCATCCTGACCAATACCTCGGTAGGCCGTCTTTTCATGGCCGGAATTTTTCCGGGTATCCTGCTGGCTTTAATGCTGTCTGTTACGCCGGTCATAATGTGCATACGCAATCCTCATCTGGGTCCAGCGGCCGGTGCAGTACCCTGGAGTGAGCGATTATCTTCCTTGAGAAAGGTCTGGCCGATTGTCATTATTATTCTGGCCGTCCTCGGCACAATATACCTGGGCATTGCCACCCCCACCGAAGCAGCGGGTGTGGGCTGCTTTGTCGTTCTGATAATCGCCCTGGTAGTCTACCGGATGAGAGGCAAAGCGCTCATGCGGGCCATTGTGGAATCAGCCCTGGTCAATGCCATGCTGATGATTACGGTGATTGGCTCCAATTTCTTCGCCTACGTCATCGGCAGCTCGGTGCTAGCTGAGAAGCTGACGGTATTAATCAACTCCGCCGGGGTGTCTCCCTGGCTGATAGTGATATCTATCAATATCGGGCTCCTGGTCCTGGGCTGCTTCCTGGATGGCATGACCATTATGCTGGTTACAATCCCGGTATTCGTCCCCCTGCTTACCAAAATGGGGTTTGATTCTCTCTGGGTTGGCATCTGGTATGTAGTGAATATGGAAATCGGCCTGATTACTCCGCCCATGGGGATCAACCTGTTTGTGACCAGCAACGTCTTCGGAGTGCCGAATACGACGCTTATCAAAGGGGCCATACCCTTCCTGGCAGTAGCCGTAATATTTTTGTTCTTGATTATCGGGGTCCCTCAGATGAGCCTGTGGCTGCCCAGCGTCATGATAGGCCGCTAAATTGCCTGAGGGTTTTTCGGAACGGAAGGGAGGCCGGCTTACTAAATCTGGCTGTTTCTGGTATATTAAATACACAGCTGACATCACATGTGACAAAAGTCTTTCCGGTTGTTATAATTATGCTTGATAGTCGGAATTGAGGCAGGGGGATTTGCCATTCACCCTAAGGTCGGTCAAATAATATCAGGAGATTTACAGCCAAAGGAGTAAAGAAATGGTGAATAAAAAGATTTTTGAATTCCCTTTGACCTACTCCACCGGATTGGGGAGAGTCGGCTTCGGCTGGGGAGCCCATGAAACCGTGGCCGACGAGTGCAAAATGGCCGGCATCAAAAAACCGATGATTACCACCACCGGTCTCAAAGGTACGGGTATCGTCGATGAAATCAAGGGTATATTAACTTACCACGGGATTCCTCCCGTAGTCTTTGACAAGGTCACCTCTAATCCCAAGGATTACGAGGTCATGGAAGCCTATAAGGTTTTTATGGAGGCAAAGTGCGATGGCATCGTCTCCGTGGGCGGAGGCAGTTCGCACGATTGCGGTAAAGCTCTGCGTGCGGTCGCTGCCAACGGCGGAGTGTATGTCTGTGATATGGCGGTGTTCATCGATCCCCCCTGGATGGAGGAGATGAAAAAATG
>JAGDMY010000198.1 GCA_017860765.1 Chloroflexota bacterium
ACCGATAACGTTATGTATTCTTGAGTAAGTATAATAATCGAGTGTATTATTAGCATGAGGTTATCTATTGCCCAACGATATTTTGCTTCTGGCGATTACAGCTGCAACAGTGGGTTTAGTTCATACCGCTCTAGGCCCGGACCATTACATACCCTTCATTGTCCTCTCCAGGGCTAGAAAGTGGGGAGCGGCCAAAACTACGCTGATCACATTTTTCTGCGGGATAGGCCATATATTAAGCTCGGTAATCCTCGGGTTCGTGGGTATCGCGGTTGGAGCTGCTATTTTTAGTATTGAAGTTATCGAGGCTTTTCGCGGTGATATCGCAGCCTGGTTTCTGATTATTTTTGGGTTCTCTTATTGTATTTGGGGAATCCACAGGGCTTTTCGATCAAAACGACATAACCACCTGCATATACATCAAGATGGGGAAGAACACTCGCATATCCATAATCACCTGACAGACCATGCGCATTTGCATGCCGAAAAATCAAATAACATAACCCCCTGGGTCCTATTTATTATTTTTGTTTTTGGTCCTTGCGAACCTTTGATTCCTTTAATAATGTATCCTGCCGCCGAGCATAATATGATTTCTGTTGTATTTGTTGCGGCAGTATTTGGTCTGACAACCATTTCTACAATGCTTGTGATAGTGGTAGTTTCATATTATGGATTATCACGAATACATCTTCCCAGGATAGAGAAATATTCGCATGCATTAGCCGGTTTGTCGATCTTTATTTGTGGCGGTTTGATAAAGCTCGTAGGACTATGAATTGTCTTCGTTGTTGGAGCTTTAGTAAGACGATTATCGATCATAGAAAATTTCGGAGCCAGTCAAATAATATTGACCGGCTCCTTTTCAATCAGAATTAAAAATCTGTGACTGGTTAATATACAGGTCCGCTCTTTGCTACCATTCGAAAGGCCTGGTTAAATGGGCCACACTCATCTTTTCACCGTAATAACTCTGGGTCAGGGCTATGACAACCATGAAATAAGATTTTTCAGCATCCACTTTCTTAAAGTATTGGGGATTATGGTGCAGGTTCGCAGGGCACCAGATGGATGTCGGCCTGTTAATAGTAAATTTCTCCGCTTCTCCTTCCCGGCCCAGCCAGGATTCTACTTCACCGCCGATGTTCAAAGTATCGTGGGGATCGGCCGGTATGAATAGAAATAGCTCATCGAAATTATGGCCATGAGAAAATCCCTTAGACCGATCAAAAATTGTACCATCCGGCAGCTTATAATCCTTTGGTGCATCAAGAGTTGGCACTCCAACTCCGCAGCCGCCGGCAAAAACATGGAACCATTCAACCCATACCGGCACATTCGGGATAACGTTCTTATCGAACATCAAAGTCGGGGTGGCGACTCTGGTGCGCAGCCAGGGAAAAATTCGGTCGCTGGAAAAGGGGATTTTCTTCACATTCGCGGTATAAAGGCCTTTCCCAGGCTGCTCTACCCCGAGTTTATCCATCGAAAAGGCAGGAGGATAGGGCAGGTTGCGCCAATCGTTGTTTTGGACATTGTAACTGGGTGAAAGGGCAACTACCATGATAATAATGGGATATTTAGGATTATCTACTCTGGTTACTATCCAGGGATTATGAGCCAGATCCCTGGGCACCCATTTGGCGGTAGGTTCCTTGATGATAAATTTTTGGGCATTCTCACCTTCTCCCAACCAGGCTTCTACTTGCCCCCCTAACCTGGTATTATCCCGCGGATCGGTGCCGAAGAACAGGAAAAGCTCATCGTAACCGGGATGTGCATGCTGACCCGACACTTTGCCAGTACGCGGTTTGCCATTGATCAACACAGGCAAATCGTCAGGGACCCCGACTCCGGTGATAGGTGCATAAGCATAAAAAATCTCCACGAACAGAGGAGCATCTGGATAAACTTTGCTGTCAAACATCAGGGGGAAGTCAGCCATTTTACCCCGCGTTGAGGGCCCGATAAGCTCCGTCCTTAGCCTCAATGGATTAACGTATTTGGCATATTTTATATTTGCCATCGACCCATCTCCTTGTTTTAAATTTTAGATTGATAATATATTAATACGCTGGTTCTATCTCGCCAGTATGGCAGTTGGTAATACCGAACATCCAACTAACCCCCTACCGGCGGCCGTGTATTTGGAGGAGGCGGCTGCTTCATACCCAGGCGGAATAGTTCGCCAGTATCCTTGCGCTTCCAACCGACCCTCTGATTAAGAGGCTGCTCCATCTTTATTGCGCCTTTAACAGAGCAATGCTCCACGCAGCAGCCGCAGAACCAGCATTCGTCAGGGTACAACAGAATCGGAGGCTGTCCCTTTTCGGGATTCGGCATCAGAACATCCGTACGGCACACGTCGACGCACTGGTTACACCCTATGCAAAGTTCGGCATCGATTATTACCGCCCGACAGGGAGTCATGGGATTAGGGACCATATAAGCTTCATTGTTCATACTCATCTTTATCTCCTGTTTTTTAGGATCGAGATCAGCCTACAAACCGCAGTGCAGTCTATAATTTTCTTCATAGGTCGGGGCGTTTGGCGGCTGAAGCCAGTAGTCAGAGGGCAATTCGCCTACTTTGACCTCTCCATTCTCCAATCTAATACTGATGATCTTATTCCATTCCGGCGGGTCCACTGCCGGGTAATCTATCCTTTTCAGGTCCATGAACCTGCTGCTGGCTTTGCGGGCTAAAGAAGCGTGCATGATTATTTCCCCCACTGTGAGCCGCATCATACACTCGTGGAAGCGCCAAAGCTCATGAGGATTTCGAACATAGGTCCTCGCTGCTTCGCTTTCTTTAATGCTATTCAACCACCAGAGTCCCGTCTTGAGAACATCTTCGCTCTTATATTCGCCGCAGTAGTCCTGCATGATCCGGCATATTCCGGCTTGAAGCTCTTTCCATCCGGTGTCTCCTTCCCTGCCTACTGGAGCATAGACACGGGTTTTTTGAGCTTCTACCTGCTTGGGATCGAATGCAGGTTCTAACGCAGTTTTTGAATAGTCGGCCGCTTTGCGACCAGCATATCTGCCATTGGCGGCAGCTCCGGGGTGACCTCCGCCGCTGGCGGTTTGACAGCCGGCAGCGTAGAGTCCTTCAAGGTTGGTCCGCGAGTCCCAGTCCACCAGCAATCCACCACCGGCTGAGAATGCGGTTGCTCTCCATTGCGGAGCGCTAAAGATACTGCTTTTATGGTCCCACCAGGGAGTAAAGCGCCCGGCCAGTTTGGGAGGCAAAACGTTGGCTTGAAGCATATCTTTATCCGGGTCAAAGCCTGCCTGCGTATAGTTGTGATAAATAGGGATATAGGTTTTCCCTTCATGTGCCACCATAAGTCCGAAAATAGCCCTGCGCTCTTGCTCCGGCATACCGGGCAAATCGGCAAAAAAGGGCAACACGTATTCGCCCTTCATAATACGCTCGGGGAGGTCAGGGATAAGTGAGGCTCCTCCCGGCCTTTGCCCGCCAGCGTGATAGCGCTCTTCAACTGTCTCCAGAATTTTACCTGTCCCGTCAACCCAGGGGATTGGCTTACCCCGGGCATCGACAATATTGCAGGCAAACCAGGTATTGTGCGCATTGCCCGTACCGTAAGCCGGGTAACGGAAAGGTCCGGCGGATTCCTGGCTTCTCTCCATCATCGTGAGTTCGGCTCCGGCCAGCCAACCCATCGCGTCGCCATCGCCCGCCAGGTTAGGATCGTCATGTTCAGTGTAAGATCCTGCCAGCTCAGTATTAAAAATCCAGATACGCAGAGGTTGGGCAGTGCTAAGAATCGTAGCCTTAGCCTTAAAAATATAGAACTCTCCGGTCCTGACATTAAAACCCGTGGCCCCTACAACCCGCTGTCCGGATTCTCCGCCCTCTTTCAACAACCCCGTTACCATCACATGCTCGTACATCTTGACACCCTGACGTTTCACCTCGTTGTACAGGAAAACCTTCACTTTGGCTCCCTGGACACGAATGCAGTCAGGATTATC
>JAGDMY010000199.1 GCA_017860765.1 Chloroflexota bacterium
CATTACAGAAACATTGTCACCAATCTTTAGACCGAGTTCTAAATATTGTTTCCGTGTCACCAGCGAAACAATATCCATTGGCACCTTGGCTGTAATAAATATGACCGCCCCTTTGTCCACAATGCGACTTACAACCCCTGACAGCACGTTTGATTTTTCTGAGAGCGCCCTGGGCGATATTGTAACATCTTCCGGACGTATAACCGCATTCCCTGGACCCCGTAAATCCGTCGAAACCTTTAAAAATCTGTTTTGAAACAGGAACAGGGGCTCCCCGCCGGCGTTGCAGGCGATTTCCCCTTTGATAACGTTCCTGGCTAAAGCAAAATGCGCCACGAAGGAGGACTCCGGGCGGTGAAAGATTTGCTCCGGCGTCCCCACCTGTCTCAGCCGGCCACCCCCGATAACCGCCACCCGGGTCCCCAGCGCCATAGCTTCTGCAAAATCGTGGGTCACGTGGACTACGGTATTATTTAAAGTCGTATGCACCGCTCTAAGTTCTTCTTGCACCTCTTCCCTGGTCTCGGGATCCAGAGCGCTGAGAGGCTCGTCCAGCAAAAGAATCTGCGGTCTGGTACTCAGAGCCCGGGCCAGGGCTATTTTCTGCTTTTCCCCGCCGCTGAGAGTCTGCGGCCGGCGGTCCAGTAAATGCCCGATATCCAGCAGTCCGCTCAGCCAGTCAAGAGTATCCCGGATTTCCTTTGCCGGCCTTTTGCGTAGCTTCAATCCATAGGCAATATTGTCTTTCGCCGATAAGTGCGGAAATAGGGCATAGTCCTGATAAACCATGCTGACTTCCCGCTTCTCCGGCTTTAAATAGGTGATGTCTTTAGCATTGAGCCAGATATGGCCTTTTTTAATCGGGTTCAAACCGGCAATGGACTCCAGCAGGACTGTTTTTCCAGCGCCCGTAGGTCCGAGTATGATAAAATATTCACCATCGCCTATGCTCAAATTCAAATCTTCTAAGATAAAATCACCCAGCACTAAATGGAGATCAGTGATGCGGATCATTTTTACCCCCACGATAAGCCAGCCAGCGCAATACAATAAACGCTATCACGCATACCATGATCAGGATGGCCGCCACCGGCTGGGAATAGCTTAATCCCAGGGTCTGAAATCTCTCGTATATCAAGGTCGGGGCTGTCATGGGATAATAGGTCAAAATGATCACTGCACCGAACTCGCTGATGCCGCGGGCCCACATCATGATGTTGCCGGAAAGGATACTGCGCCAGGTTAAGGGCAGGGTGATGCGGGTGAAAGTCTGCCAGGCTGAAGCCCCCAAACTACGGGACACTTTCTCCAGCCTGAGATCCACTTTATTAAAGCCTTCCTTGGCGGAGTTGATTAAAAAAGGGACACTCACAAACAGCATGGCAATCACTATGCCCGCCAGTGAATCGATAAATGAAATCCCCAATCCGCCAAAGGCCTTACCGATTAAAAAATTGCGGCCGAAAACGAATAGCAGAGCGATGCCGGCTGCAGTATGCGGCACCACAACCGGGATATCTACAATCCCCTCCAGCACTCTTTTGCCAGGGAAATTATATCTGGATAGCAAATAAGCCAGAGGGACTCCCAGCACACACCCCACCCCAGTAGCTATCAGGGCCGAGTATAGAGTGAGCCAGATCGAGCTGATAACCCGGCCGTCGGTCAGGGTCTCCCAGAGTATTCCGGGATCGGACCCGAAAATCATTTTCCCCAGCGGTATGGCTACAAAAAGAAGAATGATGAGTCCCAAAAAGCCGAAAATCAGGTTCATCTTATTGGCCGACATCCAATCACGGGCTTTGCTGGTGGCCTGACGATCCCCTTGTTCAGCAGGACTTGTTTCATTAGTTGTTGATGTTTCTATTTTACCCTGCTCCTTAAAGTATCAGGTAACCTTGTAACATTATCGCAGGTGGCTGGGATGGGAGGCTGGAAATTACGGCTCAGGATATCCCGGCCTTCCGGCCCCAGCAGGTACTCAATAAACGTCACAGCTTGCTGCGGATGTGCAGCATTATTTGGTATAGTTACCCCATAGACTATAGGGGCCCCGGGGAACTGAGGATTGACACTGGCAAAGCGCTTGAATTCCAGGGTCACTCTGACCTGCTTATAGGTATCGGCATAGTCCTGGGATTTAAGATTGATAGCCTCAGGCAGTTCCAGAAAACGGAAACCATGCTGGCGGGCTACGCTCTCGTACTCAAAGGAATAGTCCACATCTCCGGACTCCAATAGAGCTAAGACCTGCAGACTATAGGTGCGCAAAACCACCCGCTCCTGGGCCGGCTTAAGTAATTCCGGGACCGTGATAGTGGTCAGACCATTTATATCAGATACTGCCAGGTCCGTAACGAAAGCCCCTCCCAGCATCCTCTCAAACAGGCGGGTGTCACGATAGTAAATTTCGGCCAGCCTCATCAGCATCAGAGCCCGGTAGCCCAGTGAATCGATGCGCGGATCAGAAAGGCCAATTTTTACCTCCGGGTGGGACATGATTTCATACCAGTTGCCCGCAGAAATTTCAGAAGCAAATTGGCTATGATCAGTGAAAGCAATGCCCAGGGCATTGGTAGCGAAATCGATGCACCAGTCGGCATAGTTGCCGTTTTTTTCTTTCATAGGGGTATCATACATTAAAAGCCGTATAAGCTGGCTGTCGGCCACCGCGGCTACATCCACCCTTTCATCGAGTTCTGTAGTAGCACGGATGACCTGGATGCTCCCATGGCCTTCAACCAGGACATCGATATCCGGATGCTGAATCTCAAAGTTCTTCTCAATTTCCTGAAAAGGGAGTATCAGGCTATCTGCGTTGTAGACCCTGAGTTGAACGGGATTCGGAGTCTGTGGACCACAGGACAGAGAAGCTAGCCCTGTGGCCACCATGAGTGCGCCTAAAACCAACCACCGGCCAATTTTCATTCCCCTTTTGGCTTTAGTATCGTTCAATCAGTCCACGCTATTCAGCGGCGGCCTTTTGTATTTTCAAGACCTCTATTTTGTTTACCCACTTCACCCAGTTATTGCCTTCGGTCAGGAGACCGTCGACGCCCACAATAGCTATTCTGAGAGGCATGCCGTCCGACTTCGCCAGAGCCTTACCATCCTGCTGGTACATTAAAATGGTCTTAAGTTCCCCGTGCGGGACCTCTTTCAAGGTTTTGGTATCATAGGTAATGAAGCTTCCCATTATCTGGCCATAATCAAATACGGTGGAATAGCCGTCGGAGGCCGAAATCATCACAATATCCGACCGGGTGATCCCTCCCACCAGCTGGCAAAGATCGCTGAGTGGAACCCCTTTAGCTTCGCAGGGCCCGAAAACCACTCCAACTGTGGTAAAAAAACCCCCTCTCCCGGTGTAAGATGGGAGAGCTCTGATCTCCTGCAGGCTTAAAACTTTCTGCTGTCCAGCGGAACCGCCCAAAGTCACTCTCCAGGCTGCTTCGGCTGGATCCTGCGGGGACCGGGTTCCTATCACCACCGCAGCCGCTATCAAGATCACACCCACAACCAGTGTTGGACCGGTTATGAGATTCATTTTGCGAAACCTGGTAAAAAAGAAAACGCCACCCAATAGCACCAGAATTCCCACGGCCCCCATGGCTATCGGTATCCAGGGAATGGACTGACCTGCCCCTGAATTGGAATCATGCTCAGCAAGAGGATAATTGGCGGTGGTGTAGTCTATTTTAAGTCCAGCAGGTATCCCCCCTGAGTAGATTCGCACTTCAGCGATCCATTTCCCGGAAAGGCCGTTAGTGCTGGGATATTGCCCTTCATAAAAATGCTGGTACTTCTCTTGAGGCAACGCCAGCTTCATATCAGAGTTGCCGAAGACAAATTTACCCTCCGGATTAGGCACACCCGTCATAAATACCAGCTGCAGCGCGCTTTCAAAGGCGTTGTTGCCGGGATATCCTTGGCCGTAACCCTCGCTGTCCTGGGCATATCCGCCGTTATACCAGCATAAAGCTATTATT
>JAGDMY010000022.1 GCA_017860765.1 Chloroflexota bacterium
CGTATCTGGGGCGATGAAAAAGACGATCCCAAGTTATTCCAGGAAAAATACTTTGTTCAGTTCCCCGGCGTCTACACCGTGGGTGATGGCGCCAGAGTCGACGAAGATGGCTACTACTGGCTGATGGGCCGTATCGATGATGTCATTAAAGTATCCGGACATCGCATCGGCACAGCCGAGGTAGAGAGTGCCCTGGTATCCTATCCCTCGGTGGCTGAAGCCGCAGTGGTGGGAATGCCCCATTCCATCAAAGGTGAGGGCATTTACGCTTATGTGACGCTGAAAGCCGGCATCAACGGCACCGATGACACTAGAAAAGAGCTGGTAGCCCATGTACGCAAAGTGATTGGCCCAATCGCCAGTCCGGATAAGATTCAATTTACGGATGCCTTACCCAAGACCAGAAGCGGCAAAATCATGAGGAGAATCTTGGTAAAGATCGCCGCGGGAGACACCGGCAACCTGGGCGATACCAGTACGTTGGCGGACCCCAGCGTTGTGGATACCCTGATTAAAGGCAAGCAATAATCGGTTAGGAGTCTGGAGCGGGGAGTTGGGAGTCCAACTCCGAACTCCCCGCGATGGCTTCCTCTGTTGAGAGGTGGATCGATGGCAACACAAGGACAGGATATTGTTTCAGTGCTGAAGCAGCAGATCGAGCAATTCGGCATGGCAGTGACCATGACGGATATCGGCACAGTGGTAGAGGTCGGTGACGGAATCGCACGAATACACGGCCTCTCCGGGTGCAAATACAACGAATTGCTGGAATTTCCGGGTAAAATCATGGGCGTTGCTCTGAACCTGGAAGAGGACAGCGTATCCGCGATCATCATGGGGGACTACTCTAAAATCAAAGAAGGGGATGAGGTCAAGACTACCGGAAGAATTGCAGAAGTTCCGGTAGGCGAAGAGCTCATAGGCCGGGTCGTCGATTCTCTGGGCCGTCCTCTGGATGGCAAGGGCCCTATTAGCACCACGAGAACCCGGCCAATCGAAAGAATTGCTCC
This sequence comes from Chloroflexota bacterium, assembly GCA_017860765.1. Next base: position 1,011 of record JAGDMY010000022.1, read on the forward strand.
CAACGTGGTGGTGCGCGCTCCAGTTATCTCCCCGGTTCAGACCGGGATAAAAGCCATCGATGGCATTATTCCCATCGGCAGGGGGCAGCGTGAACTGATCATTGGAGACCGCTCGACAGGAAAGACCGCTATAGCTCTGGATGCCATTGTCAACCAAAAGGGACAAAACCTGATCTGTATTTATGTTGCGATAGGTCAAAAAGCCTCCAAGGTAGCACAGGTGGTAGCCTCGCTGGAGGAATACGGGGCCATGCAGCATACCATCGTAGTTGCCGCTAATGCTTCCGACGCAGCGGCCTTGCAGTACCTGGCTCCCTATGCCGGCTGCGCAATGGGTGAGGAATTTCTGGAGTCCGGGAAGGACGCTCTGGTAATCTATGATGATCTCTCAAAGCATGCCTGGTCGTACCGTCAGCTATCTCTGCTGCTGCGCCGGCCACCCGGCCGCGAAGCCTATCCGGGCGACGTCTTCTATCTGCATAGTCGGCTTTTGGAGAGGGCAGTCAAGCTGGCCCCTAAATATGGTGGCGGCTCGCTTACAGCTTTGCCGATTATTGAGACCCAGGCCGGAGACGTCTCCGCTTATATTCCCACCAATGTAATCTCGATCACCGACGGACAAATCTATCTGGAAGCCGACCTTTTTAACGCCAATATCCGCCCTGCTATCAACGTAGGCCTCTCAGTATCCCGTGTAGGGAGTTCGGCCCAAACCAGAGCAATGAGGCAGGTGGCCGGCAGATTGAGGATCGATCTATCCCAATACCAGGCCCTGGAAGCCTTTGCTTCCTTCGGCGGAGCTGAGCTGGATAAAGCTACCCGGGACCAGCTGAATCGCGGAAAAAGGATCGTGGAAATATTGAAACAGCCTGTATTTTCTCCCATGTCCATGGAAAAACAGGTGGTAATTCTTTATGCTGTGATCAACGGGCATCTGGATGATATCGCTATTGATAAGATCAAAACTTTTGAAGAGGGCTTCCACAAGTTTATGGAAGCTTCATATGCCGAGCTGCTAAATACTATTTCCACGAAAAAGGAGCTCAGCAAAGATTCTGAAGAAGCCCTTAAGAAGGCTATCCAACAGTATAAGCAGGGACTCGCAAGTTAAGGAATGTAAACAGGGTTCAAGTTAAATATGGCCAATACGCGTACAATACGCCGCCGCATCCGCGGTGTGCAGAATACAGCCAAGATTACCAAGGCTATGGAATTGATAGCTAGCTCTAAGATGCGCAAAGCGCAGGAGCGTGGCCTGGCCGGACGACCTTATTCAGATAAAATTAAACAGGTCATAGCCGATCTCGCGGCTTTGCCACAGGCTGAGGAAGACATGCATCCTCTTCTGAGAAGGCGCCAACTGAAAAAAATAACCATTATCCATATCACTCCGGACCGTGGACTATCTGGCGGTCTGGATGCCAACCTGAACCGGAAAACCGCGTCTTTTATTCTTCAACAGCCGATGCCGGTGTCGTTGGTACTGGTAGGCAAGCGCGGTATCGAATATATGCGGCGTTACGAACGGGAAATCAGGGCTGAGTTCAGCAAATTGGGCGACAAGCCCGGTTTGATTGATATCCTGGCTATACCACACATAATTATCGAAGATTATACCAATGGGCTGATCGACTCCGCCTTTATTTCCTATGCCCGGTTTATTAACACCATGCGCCAGGTTCCGGTCATCCAGCAGATACTTCCTGTTGTACCTGATGATTCCCTGAAGGGGAAACATTCCGACTATATCTTTGAGCCCAGCCCGCGGGCGGTGCTGGACAAATTATTGCCCCGGTTCGTTGAATCCGAGATATATCACGCTATTCTGGAATCTATCGCCAGCGAACAATCTGCCCGCATGGTAGCTATGCGCAACGCCACAGAGAGTGCCAATGACCTTCTGGAGTCTTTAACACTGGCGTATTATAAGGCACGACAGGAATCCATTACTTCTGAACTCCTGGATATTGTGGGCGGTGCTGCGGCTATAACTTAGGAGGTTTTTATGGCTAAGGGGAAGGTAGTTCAGGTAATCGGTACAGTGGTGGATGTAGAATTCCCACCGGACCAATTACCAGCACTTTTTAACGCTATCGAGATAAACAGTGACGGAACTAAAATAATACTTGAAGCCGAATCTCATCTGCCCAACGATTGGGTCCGGTGCGTTTCTCTGTCACCCACCGAAGGGCTGGCCAGGGGCGTGGAAGCCATAGATACCGGGGCACCGCTCAAAGTTCCAGTCGGCAAGTCTACTCTGGGTCGTTTATTTAACGTTCTAGGGCAGCCAATTGACGACCTCGGGCAGGTCCAATCCGAGGACAGTTGGCCCATTCACCGCCTACCACCTTCTTTCGAAGACCAGGCCAGGACTACCCAGACCCTGGAAACCGGGCTGAAGGCCCTTGATCTGATTACTCCCTTCACCAAAGGCGGTAAAATCGGGGCTTACGGAGGCGCAGGTGTCGGCAAGACCGTCATCATCCAGGAACTCATACGCAACATAGCCTCTGAACATGGGGGCTACTCGGTCTTTACCGGAATTGGCGAACGTTCCCGGGAAGGCAACGATCTCTGGAACGAAATGAAGTCTTCCGGAGTCCTGGACAAGACCGTCATGGTGTTCGGGCAGATGAATGAGCCGCCTGGAGTGCGTCTGCGTGTTGGCCTGACCGGTCTGACCATGGCGGAATACTTCCGGGACACCCAACGGATGGATGTCCTGTTATTTATCGACAATATTTATCGCTACACGTTGGCCGGTATGGAGGTTTCTGCCTTGCTCGGTCGTATGCCTTCGGCGGTAGGATATCAGCCCACTTTATCGACAGAAGTGGGTGATCTGGAGGAAAGGATTACCTCCACCAAGTATGGCTCTATCACTTCATTCCAGGCAGTGTACGTGCCTGCCGACGATTATACTGATCCGGGTGTGGCCACGACGTTTGGCCATCTGGATGCCGTTGTTGCCCTGGACAGGGCCATCGCCGCGCAGGGGTTATATCCAGCTGTAGACCCTCTTACTTCAAGTTCCCGGATACTCGATCCGCGGGTGGTAGGAGAGGACCATTATAACGTGGCTATCAGTGTCAAACAGGTCCTGCAAAGATATAAGGACCTTCAGGATATCATCAGCATCCTGGGCATTGAAGAACTCAGCGAAGAAGATAAACTGACAGTCGCTCGGGCCCGAAAAGTCCAAAGATTCCTGTCCCAGCCGATGTTTGTCAGCGAAGTTTTCACCGGCCGACCAGGGAAGTACGTCTCGATGAAGGAAACTGTCCGCGGCTTTAAGGAGATCCTGGAGGGAAAGCATGATGCTCTGCCGGAGCAGGCTTTCTTTATGGTAGGAACCATAGATGATGCAGTAGAGGCCGCCAAGAAATTATAGCGGGTTGTGGTAAATGGCAATAAAGCTAGATATAGTCACTGCAGAAAAAGTTGTCTTTTCCGATGATGTGGATATTGTAATCGCCCCGGGTTTGGAAGGTCAATTAGCTATCCTCCCGCACCACGCGCCGCTGATGACCACCCTCACGTCCGGCGAGCTAATTGCCCGCAAAGAAGGCCAGGAATATTGCATGGCCATCAGCGGAGGTTATCTGGAAGTACGACCGGATCGAGTAATAGTGCTGGCAGATGAGGCAGAAAGAGCTGAGGAAATCGACATCGCCAGGGCGGAGGCTGCCAAGAAGAGGGCTCAGGAAACACTGGTTCACCCGGCTTCTCAGGTAGATGCAGCGCGGGCTGAAGCAGCTTTACGCCGCGCTATAGCGCGCCTTGAAGTAGCCGAGAGAATAAAGAAAAGAAGAAAAGTTTAATCCAAGGTCTGGAAAATAAATCGAGCTGGAACTGACAATGTTAAATGATATCATCCAGCTCGTTTTTATTTGTTCAGCTAGTTCAAGTTTACGGTCGGCCTGAGTTAGAGAATTTGGAGGGTGGCTCTGGTGCCTAACTTAGCTGCTTTAACTCTCAATAAGGTGCGCATAGCTTCAACTATACGCCCTTGCTTACCGATCACCCGACCCTTGTCCTCGTCCGCAACTTGCAATTTGAATGTCACACCCTGTTCACCGGTCTCTTCGGTGATGACCACCTTGTCAGGAGCATCGACGATGGCTTTAACGATGTATTCAAGTAGCTCTCTCATGGTTTCTCCTTGCTTGTGTTAAACTTATCCAAGATTCCTGCCTTGTTTAACAGCCTGGCAGCAGTAGCCGTTGGTTGAGCACCCTGTTTGAGCCAATCTAAAGCTTGTTGTTCATCTATGACTAACTCTTCGGGCTGAGAACGAGGGTTGTAATGCCCGATGATGTTAATGAATTTTCCATCCCGGGATGACCTCGAATCAGCAACTACCAATCTGTAGCTTGGCTGCTTAGTTGCTCCAACTCTGCGCAGTTTGATTTTTACCATATCTCCTTTTTTCCTTCAGGTTCCAAAACCATTCTTGATATAGGCTAATTATGCAATATCAAATGGTGCTGTGTCAACTTAAACACGACTTAACAGATAAGATTTAAACTCATCTACCGCTATAAATGAGTTAAACCTTTTCTCCTACATTATAATATTTTTTGCTTATTTATTGTGATACTGCACTGGCCTGGTTACCCCCGGGCCTTTCCTGTGCCGGGGAGAACCATCTAAGTAAAAAGGCTTTGCTGGATTATCAGGCAAACGGTGTTTATAATGAGGTTATGCGCGTCGGAAAATTGCACGATTGGACGGTGAGTACTTCAGAGGCGATTCAAATACAGAAGAATCTGGCAACTCTAATAGAGCCAAGTTGCGCCACCTTGAATCCGCGGTTAATTGCCGGGCTGGATGTCGCAATAACCGACAAGAACCAGGCAAAGGCCGCGGTGGTGGTCTTAAAATACCCGGAGCTCAAATTGATAGAGACCGCCGTAGTGGAGGGCAGGGTAACATTCCCCTATATCCCGGGCCTGTTATCGTTTCGGGAGGTTCCCCTGACACTCCAGGCTTGTGAGAAGATCCAACTTCAGCCTGATCTGGTATTTGTGGATGGCCAGGGCATCGCCCATCCCAGGCGGATGGGGCTGGCTTCTCACCTGGGCCTGTTTCTGGATATTCCTACCATAGGCTGCGCCAAATCTTATCTATACGGCGATTATCAGCCCCCGCCGAAAGCCGCCGCCAGCTATAGCTACATAACAGGTAGCCTGGGGGAAAAGATCGGCGCAGTGGTCAGGACGAAATCAGACGTTAAACCTCTTTTCGTCTCTGTGGGCCACAAAATTGACCTATCCTCGGCTATTCATTGGGTGCTACAATGTTGTAGAGCCCATCGTTTGCCCGAGCCAACCCGGATAGCCCATTTAGTAAGTCAGGGAACTCTGGTAGAATAGGGGATAACAAATCAATAGTAAACAGGGAAAGTAAAAACTTATGCAGGAAATAAAAGGTAAAATTGGAGATTTAAAGGCCAGAGTGTCGTCAGCACTGGTGCGTCTTTGATGTCAGCGGAAAAGAGAAGCAGATCCTGGAACTTGAAAGCCAGTCTTTACAGCCAGACTTCTGGCAAGACCCGGGAAAAGCCCAGGCTGTCATGCGCCGGCTGGCGGAGAATCGCAAAACTGTCGAGAACTGGCGCTCTATAGAAAAGAGATTGGCAGATATTACAGAATTGCTTTCTCTGGCAGAGGAGGAGAAGGATACCGCTTTAGCAGGCGAAATTCCAACCGAGGTTGAGCAAGCAGCCCAAAGGTTAGAGGAGATGGAATTTGAATTGGCCTTTAGCGGCCAATATGATGATAGAAATGCCATTCTCTCGATTCATGCCGGGGCTGGAGGTACAGAATCTCAGGACTGGGCCGACATGCTCTTGCGAATGTACTTGCGCTGGGCGGAAAGAAAGGTTTATAAGGCGGAAATACTGGACATCTCTCCCGGTGAAGAGGCCGGCATAAAAAGTGTAGTGTTGAATATTAGGGGGGACCATGCTTACGGCTTCTTAAAATCCGAACATGGTGTACACCGGTTGGTTAGATTATCCCCGTTCGATGCCGACCATGCCCGTCATACCTCCTTTGCTCTGGTGGAGGTTATCCCGGAAGCCGAAAGCAATGTGGATGTAAAAATATTGCCCGAGGACGTTAAGGTGGAGGTATTTCGATCCAGCGGTCCCGGCGGCCAGCATATGCAAAAGAGCAGTACTGCGGTAAGATTAACTCACATACCCAGCGGCATCGTAGTGGCCAGCCAGAGCGAACGCTCTCAACTGCAGAATAAGTCGATTGCTTTTAAAATTTTAGAGGCACGTTTGTTCGAGCAAGAGCTCAAAAAGCAGGCTGAAGAGAAAGCTAAATTAAAGGGTAAGCACATCGAGGCTGAATGGGGCAACCAGATACGGAGCTATGTTTTACATCCTTACAAAATGGTTAAAGACCACCGCACAGACTATCAATCCGGTAACCCGGAAAGTGTCCTGGATGGAGAACTGGATGATTTCATAACGGTGTTTCTTCGCTCCGGTCTGGGGAGGCAAAATGATTAAAAAGGCAGTAATTTCAACAATAATCGCCCTGGTATTTATTATGTTCCTGCTGCCGGGCCCCGGCCAGGTAGAAGCGCAGGCCCCGGCCTCTATTACTGTCAACAATAGCACGGCCCAGATGGATTTCCCTCTGGTCCTTAATTTTTCATGTCAGATTAAAGCTGCCTCAGAAATTAGCGACATACGGTTACAATACCAGGTGGAGCATATGAGCTATGCCAGGGTAACCGCTGAAACCCAGGTCGTCTTCACTCCAGCTACCACCGTCAACGCTAAATATTCTCTGAATATGCTCAGGGTTGGCCAATTTCCCCCCGGGCTGGGAGTCGATTACTGGTGGGTAGTAAAGGATGCGGCAGGCAATAAATTTCAGAGCAACCCGACTCATTATATTGTGGCCGATAACCATCATACCTGGCAGAATCTGGCTCAGGACAAGATTGACCTGCTCTGGTACGGCCAAAACAACTCCTTCGGGCAATCAATAATGTCAACCACCCAGAAAGGTCTGGAAACTCTGGCTGAAAGAACCGGAGCTTCCCCGGATAGAACGATACACCTCAGCATTTATACCAGTGAGCAGGACTATCATAATTCCACCATCGGTGAATCAGAATGGTCCGGTGGTGAGACCTTGCCTGAATACAACAGCATCATTCTTCTGATCCGTCCAGGTTCAATGACCAGCGATTTGTCGGGGATTTCCCATGAACTGGCCCATGTTATTGTTGATCAAGTAACTTACAACCCTTATAATTTTGTTCCCTACTGGTTAAACGAAGGCATAGCCATGGATATTCAATATGCCGATGGCGGTCTGATATCCCAGTTTTCCGGGCCTCTGCGAAATGCCATCAATAATAATACCCTGATATCCGTTCGCAGCCTTTGCAGCCCATTTTCAGCCTTCCCCGAGAAAGCCTACTTGTCCTATGCCGAAAGCTACAGCATTGTAGACTATCTAATCAGCCAGTTCGGTGCCGCTAAGATGCTGCAATTCCTGAACTCCTTTAAGCAGGGAATTACCTATGACGGGGCTTTGCAATCTGTCTATGGCTTTGATATGGACGGATTGAATAACCAGTGGAAAACGTGGGTTACCCCGCAATACAAGAGATAATCCTCCCGGGACTCCCCAATGGAGAAACGCGATGGAAAATGCACCCGCGAATAAATCCTTTACCATCCACGATTTGCCCGAATCGGAGAGACCACGTGAGAGATTGCAAAAATTGGGGGCAGAGAATTTATCTGCCCAGGAGCTGCTCGCGATCATCCTGGCGCGGGGGATCACCAGAGAATCGGTGACCGTAACAGTACAGAGATTGTTCGATAAATTTGGGACCCTCCAGGGAATTGCGGAAGCCTCTGTTGAAGAGCTGCGCAGAGTCAGGGGTATCGGCCCCGCCAAGGCCTCTCAAATCAGAGCCGCTTTCGAACTGGCCGATCGCTGGGATAAAAGCCAACCCGCGGGAGCCAGCTTGATAATAAAGACCCCCGAAGACGCCTATGGCGAGCTGAAAGGGAAATGCCGGGGTCAGAAGAAAGAGCATTTTTGGGCGATCCTCCTGGACACCAGGAACCGCATAATCAAAACGGCGGAAATATCGGTTGGCAGCCTGGATACCAGCATCGTCCACCCCAGAGAGCTCTTTAAAGAGGCTATCGCTGCCAGCGCCTCATCGATAATCGTGGCCCACAATCACCCTTCGGGCAATCCCGAAGCCTCCCAGGATGATATCAAGCTATCCAAACGCTTAAAGGAAGCGGGGGAACTGGTAGGTATAGAGGTAGTTGACCATATAATCATCGGCAGCAGCAAATATATCAGTCTGAAACGTGAAGGATTTTTTTAACAATAACTTTTTGTTCGTCAGGGTTATTTTCATCCCAACATTAGCCACCTGTCTGTTTACCGAAATCCGAGCCAGCTTTATCAGCGGGCTTTATTATATCTAAATTGGGGACCAATGACAATTTAACCTGCCATACCCCCTGGATATGGAGAAAATCAGTGAATTGAGGCGCAAATAAATAACTGACAGTCTGTAAATTATCTGAAGCCGCTTTAGATTGACTTTGCACCGGAGATCAGCGGGAATTTATAGTAGCGTAGAAATGAGCCGGAAAGGAGGGAAAGGCGATGTTGTCACTCAGGTTAAGGCCAAAGAAGAACGTCTCAACCGCTATGGACTATATGAAAGACTTCATCGGCATTAATGGGAGGAATCATAACGCTATTACCAAGGCCGCCAAAGAATATACGGTTAGATCCTGTACTGATAACATAAACTCTTTACAATATGGACTTGATAATAAATTCATTTCTGGAAGGCCATATACGATGTCCGAGCTTTACGAACAGGCTATTTATACAGAAAGGGCTTTCTTAGCTGGAGTTCAATGGGCTTTGCAACATTTTGCCCCGAAACCTCACCAAATGACATCATGTCCCGGCAAATCGAAGGAATCTGGCAGCATTTAATTGCAGGCAAATTATATAATAAAGGTATGGATAACAATAAAGTTGCTAATCGATCGGCTGAGGCTCCTCTGAGTCCCTCTTTCGTCGCCAGTAAGACCACCCCGGAACTGGAAGAAGGACCTTACTACAAATCCGGATCACCCAAAAAGACCAGGTTATATCAAAAGGGAATACCCGGCGAGCCGTTGACCCTGACAGGATATGTCTCGGACCATACTGGCAAGACCATAGCTCATGCCTGGATGGATTTTTGGCAGGCCAACGGGAATGGAGAATATGATAATTCTGGCTACACGCTCCGGGGGCATCAATATACTGATGAAACAGGAAAATACATTCTGCAAACGGTCCTTCCCGGAGGCTATTCTGTGCGTACACCCCATATACACGTTAAGGTGCGAGCAAATGATGATGCTCCGGTCCTCACCACCCAGCTTTTCATACCGGGACTAGCCTCTAATAAAACTGACTTTCTGTATAGAGATGATTTGCAGATACAAATGAAGGATGCTCGCAAAGGCAAAACGGCCACCTTCAATTTTAAATTAAAACACTAAATCCAGCCCACTATGTTAGGGACGTCTGAACCAAAATTGCACC
>JAGDMY010000200.1 GCA_017860765.1 Chloroflexota bacterium
AAGGCTCAAGGGGAATTGAGCAGTTTGGGATATTCTTCGGAGAGGCGCCTGCAATTGGAGCAGGAAAGTGCCGATCTCAAAAAAAGGCTGGGACAACTGGCCTCCGAGCTTTCCCAAAAACGCACCCGGGCTGCCAGCCATCTGATGGCGGATGTCAAAAAAGAACTCCGGGACCTGGATATGTCACAGATGCGGTTCGCGGTAGCGATTACCCAAACCCCGTCACCCGAAGGAATCAGCGGTCCAGAAGGGACCCTTTGCTCCTTCGGGGACGAAGGCATTGATAGCGTGGAATTCATGGCCTCCACTAATCCCGGAGAACCTTTAAAACCTCTGGCCAGAATAGCTTCAACAGGGGAAATCTCCCGCTTTACCCTGGCCTTGAAGGGGACGCTTTCCGAAGCCGACGACATCCCCGTCCTCATTTTTGATGAAATCGATATCGGGGTGGGCGGGAGGAGCGGTGAGATTATCGGAAAGAAGTTATGGAACCTGGCCCGCAGCCATCAGGTCATTTGCGTTACCCATCTGCCGCAAATTGCGGCTTATGCCGATGCCCACTACTGCGTACAGAAGAGAGTCTCAGGTCCCCGCGCTACCAGCACCCTCGCAAATCTCACAGGGGATCTGCGCCTTCAGGAGCTGGCAGCCATGCTGGCCGGGCCCAATTATAGCGCTACGGCCTTGAAAAACGCGTTCGAACTGCTTCAAAAAGCCGAAGCCTGGAAAAATAGCCCTTAAAACACAACTACAACATTCTACCTGATAACAGTGGTGACCTCCTGGACCGGTTTCCTCTCGCGAAGGGGCGGATTTTCCGCCGCATTGCCTACCGCTATATAAGCCGCTACGTCCATGTCGGCGGGGACCTTAAGGATTTTTTCGATATCCCCTTTAGCCTGAAGCGGACCCGTCATCCAGAGCCCGCCGAAGCCCATTTGATGCAACACCAGAAGCAGGTAGGCGATGGCTGACGAAATAGACTGGATTTTACTATCGGCGCTGCTCCTCCATCGGCGCATTCGTCTGGCTTGAGGATCAGTCTTGCCTCTCAATTGCAGCACCTGGTCAATCGGAGATTGATATTGTTTGACGGCGACCGCAATTCCGGCTGTCGCACCCCGAAATCTGGCGGCCCCCTTAAGCATACGGTTGGCGGCCTCACCCATCTTGCCTGCCTCTGGCCAGGCGGCGATGCAGTCCGCGCTTTCCTGGACTGCATCGGCAATGGCACCGATAGTATCGCGGTTCATGATAAGGTAAAAGTGCCAGTTCTGCTGATTGCCGGCATTCGGCGCATAAGTTGCCAGCTCAATAGCCTGTAACAGCTTTTCCTCGGCCACAGGCTGGTCCGTCCAGACCCGAATCGAGCGCCGGCTTTTTATTAGATCGGTTAACTCAGTAAGATTCATAATTCCAAAATCCCCCTTTTTCTCAGTCAATTCGTTATGCACGGTGGGCCTATTTTTACATTAAAACTCCGGGCGAGTTTTAAAAGGCGTGACTCTCAATAAAGTTGACTACCTCCGGCCGGACCTCAGGGCTTCTGCCATTTGCTTCCCCATCTCCCCCGCCCTTTGGACTATTTCCGGCTGGTCCTTGATTGCGCCGGGTTTATCGGCATGGCCGGCGATAGAGAATACCCTGGTATTGTTTTTGGAAAATTTGATAAACTTGGTCAGAGTTTCGATGACTTCATCCGTTCCATCCCAGGCTGAGACCGCGATCAGACCGGCACACCTGGCTTTGATTTCCACTCCATGCTTATACAAAAAGTTATTTCTATCCACAAAGGCCTTCATTTGCGCTGAAGGACCTGCATAATAGACCGGGCTGGCCAGCAAGATGCCATCCGCATTGGCGAACTTGTCCAGTATCCAACTGGCATCATCTTTTTGCGGGCACTCCGGGAATTCAGAACAGTTATCGTGCCCCTGGCAGGGATTTACCTGGTGCTGACTTAATATTATTCTCTCAGTCTGTATACCCTGAGAAGCCAGCTCATCCAGGACCCTATCCAGCAGGTAATTGGTGTTGCCGGCCAACCTCGGGCTGCCTCCGACAGCGACCACCTTCATGCTAACCTCCTTGACTCATTTCCTAGCGACTACCCCGTACCATTCCCCGTCCTGGTCAATCGCTTCAAGTTTAAAATCAGCCATGGCCAGCTTGATAAGTACTTCATCCAGCCCGGCAGCATGGATGCCGCTGGCTACCAGAATGCCCCCCGGTTTCAAGACTCTGATAAATCCCTGCGCCAAATCAGAGATGGCCCTGGAGGTGATATTTGCCAGGACTAAATCCAAAATATTGCGGAACTGTCTGCTGAACCTGAAGCTGAGGGTCCCCCTTCTCACCTGGATATATTGCTCTACCAGGTTCGTTTTAATATTGCTTCTGGCTGCTTTTATGGCCAAGGGGTCGATATCCAGCGCCAGGACGGAGGCCGCTCCCAATTTGGCGGCCGCGATGGACAAAATACCGGAACCTGTCCCCAGGTCCAGGACCTTCATGCCGGGTAAGATACATTTCTCCAGCCGGACCAGGCAAATTCTGGTGGTAGGGTGCAAGCCCGTACCGAAGGCCGCCCCGGGATCAAGCTCAATTACCACCCTGGTGGAAGCCGGCAAAGCCTGGATCATCCAGCTGGGCCTAATGATGAACTTCTCGCCGATTTCCAGGACGCCAAAATGTCTTTTTACGGACTCGAACCAGTCCTCGGGCTTAAGAACACGTTCCCTTAATTGGAGCGCCAACGAAGCTTTGGCCAGCTCCTCCTCAAGGCGTTTTTTGTTCGCCTTATATGAGCGGCCATACGGCAGATATATTTTCACAGTGACTGAATTTTCCCCGCCTGGTTCCGGCTCAGGCATCTCGATGGCGGGTCCGCCCTGTCCATAGCGGCCCAAGATAGAGGCTATCTCCTCCACTCTCCCGGAATCCGTGCCGCAGCTTAATTCCATCCAACGCATCTTTTCGCTCATTGATCGATGAATGTTTATATTTTACGCTAATATCTTTCGGGCGACAATCGGGCAAAAAGGCGTCCAATACGTTAGCAACGACGTGCTGTGGGAAATATATGGATTGAAAGATTATATCACTTGCATGTATTATTTTATTTATCGGGCATAACTTGTTATTAACGAATGAGGTTAGTGAATAATGAGGAAAAGCGAGCTTCACGATCAGATCCATGATACCTGGAATGTGCTGGCGCATACCTACCGTCTCATTGGCCGATTGTGGAACAAGGAGCTAAACGAGTTTGCTTTTTCGCGTGAACAGGGGTTAAATTTATTGATCATCAAATGTCTGGGAGATAATGCCACCCCCTACAGAATTTCCCGTTTCCAGGCACAGGAGCACAATACCGTTTCCGAGCTGTTAAACCGCATGGAAAAACAGGGCCTGATTAAAAAGGTCCGAGAATCTCAGGGTAAAAGCCGGGTCAAAGTGAGACTAACCGAGATGGGAGAGCGGGCTTTTGCTCAATCTAAAAAGAGAAATTCTTTAATAAGAATACTGTCTACCTTATCTCCCGTGGAGCTCCAACAGCTGCGGCGGATTTTAGAGAAGCTGAGAGATGAAGTGTTGAAGGAGTTCGAGAAGGACCAGGCCTGGCCAGAAATCCGCATTCCCCCTTCTCAATGGGAAAAGTCGGACCTCTTTAATAAACCGATCGATCATAGGTCGGTTGCCGGATCTAAACCCAGGCTGAAGGGTGCCCGGGATAAAAATTCGAAAAGAGGCCGACCCCGAAAAACCCCTGTATAAATATAATTCTTCCCCCGGTGCCAGGTAAATATGCATCTCCAGGCTTGACGCAAACGCTCCCCGGCCAGGGTAAATTCGCCCGCATTCAAGCCTTGATCCAATACCGCAAACCGGTGCCAGGTTTTTGACACCGGCACTTGACTATCGTGATATAATTGTATTAAATAGAGTTGTCGTGCACGACAACAATCAGCGTATT
>JAGDMY010000201.1 GCA_017860765.1 Chloroflexota bacterium
TCAACAAAATCGATATTAGGCCGCACGCCGATGCAGAAGACCAGAAAATCGGCTGTTTCACTGCGGTTTCTATCAAAACAGGCCTTGATGCCAGAGGCGGTTTCTTCGAGTCGCTTAAGATTCAGGCCGAACCTTAATTTGAGGCCCAACCCGGTCAAACGCTCTTCGATAAAGCCGGAGCAGGCGGGGTGGGCTGTCAACGGAAGTATACGCTCTGCCAGGTCAGCCAGACAGACTTTCACTCCAGCCCGATAAAGGAGCTCCGCCACCTTAATGCCGACCAGGGAAGCCCCGATTACCAGAGCCCGGCGGGGTTTCCCTTCCAGGGCCTTCTTCAACCGGATAGCATCCTCCACCGTCCTCATCAGATAGACCCTTTTCGAGCCGATACCCTCTACAGGAGGCAAGACCGGTGAGGCTCCCGAGGCAATCAGACACTGCCCGTAATGGAGCTCGAACCCGTCCTGATTGGCCACAACCCTATTTCCCGCGTCCAGGGCAATCACGGGGGAGGCAGGGTGGGCATTGACCCCATATTTCTGATAAAAGAAATTATCCTGTCCATAAGGAAACATCTGCTCAAAGCTGATTTTGCCGGACGCATAGTATGTGGTTAGCATGGGGTTATAAACCGGCCATCGGGAGGAGGTGAACAAATGTATTTCACCCCTGCACCCGCTTTCCCGGAGGGCTTTGACACACTCCGCTCCAGCGCACCCGTTGCCGATTATGGCTATTTTATCCGCTTTTTGGTTCAAAACGTAGCAGCCTTTTAATATGAGGGGGGCGGGAATTTAAAGAGAAGTCAACTAATCAGATTTGTTATGTGTATTATACCAGAGCCCGGCTCCCATTGAAAATCCGTCTTAGTGGTGTCATGGTGTATTAACCGTGGCAGCCATTGCTCGGCCATTTCTGTGGACAGCCAGTCGACGAATAATCTAAAATTAAAGATAATACAGGTTCGATGCATGAAAAGGTCAGTGAGTTTCATAATTCAGCGGTTGGAAAAGCATGTTGTTACTGGCACATATCGGAATCACTCTGGGAGTTGCTCTGGCGGGCGATCAAATCTTCAACTTATGCCAAAAGCATTCCTCCCCAACATCCCCGACAGCAGAGGCATCGGGTACCGAGGACCAGATGTCGGCCTCGCTTCAAACATCCATTGCTAGAAATTTATTCGATTTCCGCTTCTGGATCATCGGCTCCATCTTACCAGATTTAATTGATAAACCGGTAGGTCATTTCCTGTTCCAGCAGGCCTTCCACAATAATGGCAGGATTTTCTCCCATACTCTGCTCTTTTTTTTAGTCATTTTCGCCATCGGGCTGTATTTGGGTATTTCCAGAAAGAAAATGTGGCTGCTGGCCCTTTCTTTGGGCGTTCTGGTACATCTGGTGCTGGACTCCCTGTGGACGACTCCCCGGACCTTGTTCTGGCCTTTGCTGGGATGGAATTTTCCCTACTCTCCCGACTACAACTGGACAATGGCGATACTCTGGGAATATGTCCATGACCCGCGGGCTTACATTCCGGAGCTTATCGGGTTGCCCTTTATCATCTGGTTTATCTATAAACTAATCCACGAAAAGCGCCTCGGGTCCTTCCTGCGTCATGGGCACTATTGAAATCAAGAATTGTGCTAAAATTAAATTGACTACCAAATCTGTTTGTGCTAGTTTTAATAACAATCCGGAGAGAGGTAACACGTGCTGACCCTCCGGGCAGATTGCAATATGTCAATGCGATGTTTTATACTTGGTATTCCCGGTAACCAGAGCGGGAAAATTCGGTGAGGGGAAAAAGCCATGGCAAAAAAAGAAAGACTCAATAAGTCAAGCGGGAAAGAAGAAACTCTTATTAGAGACATCAGTTTTTGCGGTGTGCCAGAGAATGGTTCCAACGCCTCAATGGTGGATGTCAAGGACGGTAAAATTATCCGGATTCGCCCGATGCATTATGACTGGAAGTACGATCCTCAGAAAGATATGAACCCGTGGAAGTTTGAAGCGCGGGGTAAGACCTTCGAACCCAGCATGAAGACCTTGATTCCGCCCTATTCCCTCGCCTATAAGAAACGCGTCTATTCTCCTGCGCGCATCCGCTATCCCCTGATGCGGGTCGACTTTGACCCCAACGGCCAGAGGAACCCCCAGAACCGGGGGATTAGCAAATACAAAAGAATTTCCTGGGACCAGGCGCTCGATATTATCACGGGCGAAATGAAGCGGATCAAGGCCAAGTATGGACCCACGGCATTGCTTTATGAAAGTGATCAGCACGGTGAAAATAAGGTGGTGCAGGCCTGCCATGGTGCTGGCCGCAGGCTCCTCCGCCTCTGGGGCGGGTTTACCCAGCAGAACCGGCAGCCGGATAGTTGGGAAGGCTACTGGTGGGGGAGCAAACATTTCTGGGGCTGTGAGCCGGTGGGACAGGGAATGCAGAGCAATCTGCTCTACGACATATCGAAGAATACGGAACTACTGCTCTTCTGGGGATGCGACCAGGAAACCACACCCTGGGGCTGGGAGGGCCAGCTTCCCAGCCGCCTCAGCTACTGGTGGACGGAACTGGGCATCAAACAGATCTATGTCTGCCCTGATCTTAATTATGCCGCCGCGGTCCATGCTGACCGCTGGATCCCCGTCCTGCCAAACACTGACGCGGCCTTATATCTGGCTATTACTTACCACTGGTTCAAGAAAGGGACTTATGACAGGGAGTATCTCAAAACTCACGCCGTGGGTGTGGAAAAGTACAAGGCCTACGTCATGGGTAAGGAGGACGGGGTCCCCAAGACCCCTGAGTGGGCAGAACCCATCACCGGCGTCCCTGCCGGAGTGATCAAAGCGCTGGCAGAAGAATGGGCCAGCAAACGCACCACTGTAGTGATTGGCAACGGTGGTCCCGGCATCCGAGGTCCCTATGCCACTGAGCCAGCCCGGCTGCAGGGCATTTGCCTGGCTATGCAAGGACTGGGAAAGCCTGGAGTCAACCAGGCTAAAATGATCGAGTGGGGACTCTTTGATAAGCCGGACCAATACGCGCAACCCAAGCCGCTACGTGTACCCAATATGCGCCCGGCCTACACTGGCGGCCATCCATCGGACACCAACCATCCCTCTTTTATTCCGAAGACGTATATACCCAAAGCTATTCTCGAGGGCGAGTGCGATTGGTGGGGCTGCGAATCCGAGACGGCCGACCGTAAAGACCAATTCGTACACTACAAATACCCTGCTAAAGGCTGCTCGAAAATCCACATGGTCTGGACCGATTCACCTTCCTGGATCACCTGTTGGAATGGTGGAAACAACTACGTGCGGGCTATGCGCCATCCTGATATCGAGTTCATGTTCGCCCAACACCCCTGGCTGGAAAATGACTGTTTATTGGCAGATATCATCCTGCCGGTGAACACCAAGCTCGAGGAGGACGATATCGCAGCAGATATCTTTAGCGGCCAGTACAATCTCCTGTTTCCCGAACATAAATGCATTGAGCCTCTGGCAGAATCTTATAGCGACTACGAGATCGTTCGCAAAATTGCCGAGCGACTGGGGCTATTGGAGGAGTACACCGGTGGCAAATCCATCCCTGCGTTGATTAAAAACGGGTGGAAAACTTCCCGCTGCGACGACCTCATCAGCTGGGAGGAACTTAACCGGAAGGGCTACCTGGTAATACCTACCGCCGAAAACTGGGAGGATGTTCCTGCCGGCTTCTATAATTTCTATAAGGACCCTGAGAAGTATCCCCTCACAACGCCGACTGGCAAGCTCGAATTTGAAGCTACCGGCCTTCTTAAGCACTTCCCGTCCGACCTCGAGAGACCGCCGGTCCCCAAATGGATAGCCAAAGGCATCAGCCACGAAGAAACTATTGGCACTGAACGCTCTAAGAAGTATCCCATGCTGGTATGCTCCAATCACCCGCGCTGGGGAGTTCATTCTCAACA
>JAGDMY010000202.1 GCA_017860765.1 Chloroflexota bacterium
ACCTGAGTTTTTTCCCGGATGGGCTTATCATCCAGGCGGGTAAAAGCCTGGACCGGGGCGCCGCGCCGTTCGAAGCCGTACATCGGAAAGCTGGCGACATACTTACCTTCCAGTACAAAAGCGCTGGCCAGCATCCGCGCAGCTGTGACTGCCCCCTGCCCACCGCGACCGTGAATTCTAATCTCTTTCAACGTTACTAAGCTCCTGATTATATTTGCTGCCAGGATTTATGGCACTCTGATATGCCCCGGGCAGATCAATTTGATCGATATTCATGATTTACTTACCTGGTCCCGCGGTTACAATCGGTGGTGGGTCTGGGTGATGCCGGGCGGAACAGCCTCTCAACTATTGGTGTTCGACATATTATAGCAAAAATGACTCCGGCCACGCAAATCCACGTATGACGTCATAGAAGACAGAGGGACTGGCCTGACCGGGTTTGACAGAGGATGGCGAATATAATAAATTAAGTGAAAGTTGTGGTCCGGGTTCTTCTTTTTTATTCCATATTTGAGGGTGGTATTCTAAAAGCATAAGCTCCGGGAAGGAGAGCAGGGATGAATCAGCAGGCACTGGCGGGCATCAAAGTGGTTGAATTCAGCGACTTCGTTTGCGGGCCGTATTGTGGCAAACTGCTCGCCTATATGGGTGCAGAAGTTATTAAGATCGAGAAACCCGGGCTGGGGGATAAAGCCCGCAGCTGGGGGCCTTTTCCCCAAGATTTGCCGCATCCTGAAAAAAGCGGACTCTTCCTGTTTCTAAATGCCAACAAGTCCGGCATCACCCTGAATATCGAAACGGCAGCCGGTAAAAAGATCTTCAGAGAATTATTAAAATGGGCCGATGTGCTGATAGAAGACCATCTGCCCCGCGAAATGTCCCGGCTCGGCCTGAGTTATAGGTCCCTGCATAAACTGAACCCTCTGCTGGTGATGACTTCGATCACTCCCTTCGGGCAGACCGGGCCTTTAAAAGATTATAAAGGTTGTGACCTGACGGTCATCAATGCCGGCGCGGAGGCTTTTGGCAATCCGGATGAAGGCGTGAAGGACCCGGAAAAGGACCCCCCCCTGAAGGGGAACTATCACGCTGCCGATATCAATTGCGGCTTGACGGCGGCCGTCTGCACGATGTCGGCGGTAATTGCCCAGAAAGCCACGGGCTCAGGACGCCATATAGACTTATCGCAGCAGGAAGCCATCGCTTCTACCGGCCGCCAGCAGCTGGCCTATTATGCCGTTCAGGGTGAGACCCCCTCCCGTGAATGGGGAAGGAAGAAATTCGGGGGTTTCCTCTACAAATGCAAGGATGGCTATGTGGTGATCTGGATTGGCCCCCATTACCCCCGGGTAATGAAAATGCTGGGTGATCCGGAGTGGTCTAAAGAAGAGATGTTCGCTAATCCATTGTTAAGAAATGATTATATCGTGGAGCTGAACCAGCTCATTTCGGTCTGGACGGAGCAGCACACCGCTCAGGAGATTAATGATTTAGCCCTTGTTCATGAAGTACCCTGCAACCGGGTGCGTTCCATCGACGAACTGGTCAACGATGAGCAGCTGGCCTTCAGGCATTTCTGGCAGGAAGTTGAGCACTCCGCGGCTGGCAAACTTAAATATCCGGGCCCGCCTTTCGCTTTATCGGGCACACCGGGAAAATTGGAGCGGGCGGCCCCGCTGCTGGGAGAGCATAACGAGAAAGTCTATTGCCAGATGCTGGGCTCCAGCCGGAAGGACCTGGTTAAACTGAGGCAGGCGGGAGTGATTTAAGGGGGAGATAAGGTTATGCAGAAGCTGCCGCTTGAAGGAATAAGAGTGCTGGACTTTTGCCAGATGTGGGCCGGTCCCCATGCCACGGAGTGGTTGTCCGTCATGGGAGCGGAGTGCATCAAAGTTGAGACTAATTTGAAGATCGATTATTTGCGCACAGTGGGAGCGCCGCGGGCCTTAGCTGGCACAGGCCCGAACGTGGGCAGCTGCTTTGCCACCCTCAACTGGGGCAAGAAGAGCGTTACCCTGAATATGAACCAGCCGAAAGCCCGGGAGATCGCCAGGAGCCTTGTCAAAATCTGCGATATCGTAGCGGAAAACTTCGGCGGGGGGATTCTGGAGCGGTGGGGCCTCGGCTATGAGGAGATGAAAAAGATTAAGCCGGATATTATTTACTATGCAGGCTCCGGCTACGGGCGCAATGGGCCCTTTAAAGAGCGGCCGGCTTACGCCGAGATTGTGGATGCCTACACGGGGGCCACCAACGGCAATGGTTACTATCAAGATGACCCAGCCGTAATAGGTGTTTCTCCCTGGATGGATGCCGCACAGGCCATGCATGGCTCTTTTTCCATGCTGACCGCTTTATATCACCGCATGATGACCGGAGAAGGCCAGTACATCGATGCGGCCATGATTGAATGCGGCGCCAACTTTCTGGGAGAGGCAGTCATGGACAACGTTATCAACGGGAACATAGGAGAGCGCGTCGGCAATCGGGATGCGATCATGGCCCCCCATGGATGTTATCCCTGCAAGATGACCCGGGACGAAGCCGAGTGGATAGCCATTGCCGTCTCCAATCAAAAAGAATGGGAGTCTCTGTGCAAGCTGATGGGCGGTCCGGCCTGGACTAGAGGTGAAGAATTCAGCGATGAGCTAAGCCGCTGGAAAAACCAGGAGAAGCTGGAGGAGCATCTTAAAGAGTGGACCCGCCAGTTTGGGTCCTATGAATTAGCGGAGAGTCTGCAAAAAGCCGGGATCGCCGCTGCTGCTTCCCTCAGCACCAAACAGTGTACCCACGACAAGCATCTGGATGCCCGCGAATTTTTCATCAAAACCGAGCATCCGGTGTTGGGTAAGGTGACGTTAACCGGGTTGCCGTTCCGATTCAGCGATACCCCTAAGGGGAACTATAGTGTTGCGCCGCTGCTGGGGCAGCACAATGAATATGTCTTCGGCCAACTGCTGGGCTTATCCAAAGAAGAAATCCAGAAATTAAGAGAAGACAAGGTCTTTTATTAGGTTCCTCATCTGCTGCCAAAAACAAGCCGCGCAGACTAAATCCCGAGCTCTTTGAGCTTAGCTTTGGTAGGGACTCCGCTTTTATCCCAGCCGCGGGCCTGATAATATTCGTCGAGCATTAAATCAAGATCAGCCTGGCTGATCAGTTTACCCCGGGAGGCGCCTGCTTTGATGGTCTCGGTCATCAGGCGCCGGGGGAAAGTATCGTCCTTACGTGTGAACCCCTCCCGGATATTGAACAGTCGGGCGAGGTTGTTGACTCTTTCACCAACCTGCTCGATATCTGCCGCGGAAAAGGAAATCCCCGTAGACGCCGAGACCAGGTTGGCAACGTGCTGGCAGGCGTCGCCGGCCATAGCCATATCATGCAGGAAGCCGCAAAGGGTAGAACAATCAAAAGAAGCGCAGCGGGTATCCTGGTTCCATTTAGTCAGCTGGCCCTTCCCTTTAAACTCGAAGCGGTCTATTTTCCGCGGGACTGGGACACCGAATACTTCCTGGAAGGCATAGCCGCGACAGTGGTCCGCCCCATTATAAGCAGTAGCGTAATTTAACCCTTGAGCGGTGGCCCCCCTGACATCGTAAGCTGGCAACTCCAGGCCTTTGATTTGCATGGCGAATTTTTCGGCCCCCCGGCCTATCTTTTCCGCGGCCTTCCTGGTCCCTTCAGCCAGGACGGCTCCCAGGCCTTCCTTGAAGGCCATCTGGCGCAGCATATCGATCATAGCCCGATGGTTGCCGAACTTGAGTTCCAGTCCGTCCGTATCCCTGTCGGTTAATATCCCTTTTTCATATAGTTCCATGGCAAAACCTATGGTGACCCCGGCGGAAACCGAGTCCAGCCCATATTCATCGCACAGGCGGTCTCCGGCAATGACGGCCGGAAGGTAGTCTATACCCAGGTTGCTGCCCAGGGAGTAGGTGGTTTCGAAC
>JAGDMY010000023.1 GCA_017860765.1 Chloroflexota bacterium
CGGTTGCCAAGAGGCCGGATAACGGCTTCACAAGCATCAGCCAGATTCATGACGGTTCCCAGGACTCCATTGCCTGCTACCTTGCCAGGGTTCATTATACCCCTGGGGTCCATCTCTCTCTTAAACGCCTTCAAGAGGCCGACCCGCTCTTTACCTATAACTTGCTCGGCTTTGCCGGCGTAATACAGACCGGTAGAATAAGGCCTGCCTCCATACTTCTCGGCAATCTTCATAATAGTAAGTGCCAAGGCAAAAATAAAATTATACCTGAATTTACGCTGGTCGCTGGGGATCAGTCCCATCACCACAACTTCCGGCTGCTGACTGCCGCCGCTCCTGACCACGATGCCCTCTTTAACCATGGGCTGGTTGACTTTCCGCTCTATTTCAGTCATAAAATTACCCAGATTATATAGCGGGACCACCACTTCCGCCGGGGCCAGACTGGGTCCCAGGCGTTTAATTAGCATTATCTTAAAACGGTTCTCCCATTCGTGCCTGGCAATGTGGTCCGGGAGTTGTTCTGCCTGGTGGGATTGTATTATCCCCGGAAGACGGCTCATCACCTGTGCCTTGTCATTGGCACGAAAAGCTAATGTGGTAATGTATAATTTGGGAAGAAGCACCCTCTCCTCAACCGGATTTCCCAGATGTTCTCGCAGAGGAACGACATTTTTTAATTCAGCCATGAGTGGATTAATAAACAGGATGGACCAGATGGGCAGCTTCTCATCGTAGATAGCCTGTATCAGGTTCTGCATGCGGACGGCATCCGGACTGCCGATGGCGACGATTTCCAATTCTTCCCGAGGCTGAATTCGGATAGTTACTTCGCTAATGAGGCCTGTAACGCCTCCCATTTCACTGACCAGGTCAAGGTCTTTTCCGTTGAATACGCGCACCTGGCCATCCGGCAACACCATCCTGGCACCGATAACATTATCGCGAAACCAGCCGGATTCGAAGGAGCCGATCCCTGCTCCGCCCTGGGCTAACCAGCCCCCAACGGTCGCTGCCGGATAACTGGAGGGATAGAGACGGAGAGTCAGACCCTGCTTTCCTAATTCCTTGTCCAGTCTTTCAAATACGATGCCCGGCTGGACAGTAGCCGTCATACTATTGGAGTCAATTTTCAAGATTTTTTGCATCCGGTAGAAATCAATTACCAGGCCCTGTTTTACAGGGGTCACCCCGCCATAACCGGTAGTTGCCTTACCTCTCGGAGTCAGGGGAATATTTTCCGCGGCGGCCCAGCGCACCAGGTTGCTCAACTCCGCTTCACTAACCGGCTGGACAACCCCATCCGGAGTGGTATTTCCTATCAGAGGTTTAATAATGCCAGGTAATACTGCGATATCATGACCGTAAAGTTTTCTCTCGGTTTTGCGAAAAGAAGCCCTTTCGCCGAATTCATGTTCAAGATATGAGCGCTGCTTTATATTGATTCTGCCCATCTTCATCTCCTGGGTAGATAATTGAGTTCGTTATTGTCCCATGTTTCGAAAAATCAGGCTAACAAGTTCTCTGCCATCTGGCGATTCTGGTCCAGTTGACTTAATAAAACCTCATGGACTATATCACAGGCCTCACAAATCCTCAGGCTGGTAAGGCTATAATAGGTATTGTTGCCAACCCGGCGCGGTTTAACCACTCCCCGTGACCTTAAGATGCCCAATTCACGTGAGATCACTGCCTGTGAAATTTCCAGGGAGGTCACCAATTCTCCCACTGTTTTCTCACCGTCTCTTAATTCATTGATTATGATCAGCCTCTTGGGGTCAGAGAAAGCCTTGCTAATTTCTGCTTTTAGTTTATAGAGTTCCATGTTGTATTTTGACATTTTGCAACCTCTATATGCAATTATATATATATTCATATATATGGTATAACAGAGATAGATGTTTGTCAAGTTAAATTGGTGGTATATTACTTTAGGGTCATAATCCGCGATCAAGCCGACTTAAACATAACTTTTCGGGCCAAGGCACGTTATTACTATTAAGCCGGAACTCACCGGAGGTCAAATAATAGTTTTCCGGAAGCGAGGTAAAGAGATGTCCAAGAAATTACTCACCCTAGCGGTTATCATTACCATAGCCCTGCTGGTCCCCTTTATCCCGGCCTGCAAACCGGCCCCCCTGGCCACGGCTTATACGGCGGTTATTCCGGCCATTTTGCAGGCAGGTAGCACGCAGCGGGTCTCAGTAGCTATCTTTGCGGGTGATACTCCCACCTCGGGAAAAGTAAATTTGACTTTGCGCAAGGATGGAAAAGAGATCGCTCAGGCCCAGGGTAGTATCCAGGGCAACGGCGAACTACAACTGGTAGTCCCCGATGTCGCCGAAGGCGATTACACCATCCAGGTGCAAGGCGGCAGTTTTGAGGATGAAGCACAGGTTAAAATAGCCAATAATTATGTGGTTTTCCTGGAAACAGATAAGCCTATCTATAAACCCGGCCAAACAATTAATATGCGGGTTATGACCCTGGACGCCGGACTGATGCCCGTCAGCGAAAGCGTAACCGTAGAAACGCTGGATGCTAAAGGGATAAAGATTTTCCGGGACGAGATTAAAACCGATGAATACGGCCTGGCCACCCTGACTTTGCCCATTTCCACAGAACCCAATCTGGGGACCTGGAAAATTAATGCCATCGCGGCTAAAGCCAAAACCGAAACGGATATAAAGGTAGAAGAATACGTCTTGCCCAAATATGAAGTCAAGGTCGATCTTCCCAAGGACTGGTTCCTGGTCAGTGAACCTATTAAAGGCAAGGTAACCGCCACCTATAGCTTCGGCAAGCCGGTGAAAGGCCAACTTGAAATAAAGGCGACCAAGTATGTCGGCACCTGGCAAAATTATGCCTCCTCCAAGCTGGCTATCGACGGCACCGCAGAGTTTACTGTCCCGGCTGCCCAGTACGTGGCCGGTGTTCCCGCTGCTCAAGGTAATGGCAATGTCAAATTGGAATTTATTGTCACCGAAGATTCCACCGGCTATCAGGAAAAGACCGACAATCTGCTCACGGTAGCCCAATCTTCAGTGAGTTTGTCGATTATCCCATCAGGATCAACCTTTAAACCCGGTTTGCCCTATAGTTTTCTGGTCATCTCTGAGACTCCGGATAATCGCCTGATCGATGCTGATATTAAGGCCACCATTTCCTACCTGGATAAGAATTTTAAAGAAATCAAAAAGGAAAATAAGACCGCCGCCACCCAAAAGGGCAAAACTATTTTCGAAATAAATCCGCCCAATGAGAGCGTCGCGCTGACTATCAATTGCACTTCTCAGAACGCCGGCGCCACCAAGACCGTCGAGGCGGCTTATTCACCATCCGGCAACTTTATCCATCTGGAGCAGACCAGTGAAGGGACTCCCCAGATAGGCGGCGACCTTAAATTCTACGTCTTTTCTACTAAAGAAGCGACTAATTTCTATTATGAGGTCATCTCGCGGGGGACAGTCGTTTTCTCCAGCTATACTAAGGGTAACGAAATCACGCTAAAGACCACACCCGCCATGGCCCCTTCCGCCAAGCTGCTGGTATATCAGATCCTCTCCAACGGCGAGGTAGCGGCTGACTATCTGCCCTTTAAGGTTGCCGCGCAATACCCTCAGAACGTTCAACTCAACCTCAGCATTTCAGAAGGCCAACCCGGAGATAATATCGATATTAATATCCTGACCGAGGGCCAGGCTGAGGTCGGTCTGGCGGCGGTGGATAAATCGGTCTTCATCCTGGCGGAAAACCGTATGAACCTGCAGCAGGTGTTTGATGAGCTGGAAAAGCTTTATATGAATCCCCAGGCCGAGCTGCACGAAGTCTCTATCTACAAGGGGATTCAGAATAGAGGCGCCAAGGAAGTGTTCCAGGGTGCTGGCGTAATTGTATTAAGCAACAAAAAGATACCCGAAGGCAAAAAAATCGAGTCACCAGTCCGCAACCAGGAGCTGGGCGGAATCCGTTTTGACGGGATGGCTGAAAAGGGAATCCCACCCCCCATGGTGGCACCCATGCCTGCCGCTGCGGCTCCCTCTATGGCGCCTCAGGCCGGCTCTGGGTCCGGCCTGGCCGAAGTCCAGAGGGTGCGCCAGTTTTTCCCTGAGACCTGGATATGGGATGTGAAAAAGACCGATTCCAGCGGCAAGGTCTCCTTTAACAACGTCACCATACCCGATACTATTACCACCTGGATGCTCAGGGCGGTAGCTTTATCCAAGACCAAAGGTCTGGGAGTTGCGGAAAACCAGCTCAAGGTTTTCCAACCATTCTTCCTATCTGTAGACCTGCCGTACTCAGCCATCCGCGGTGAAGAATTTCCGGTTAAAATAGCCATTTACAACTATCTGAACCAGCCGCAAAACGTTCAGGTGCAGATTGAGCCCGCCGCCTGGTTCGACCTGCTGGACAGTGCCAGCAAAACTGTTGCGATCGAGGCTAATGATATCGGCGGCGTCCAATTCAACATTCGACCCACCAGATTGGGGAACGCTAACGAGGTTAAAATAACGGCCCGCAGCCCACAGGCAGCCGATGCCGTAATTAAGAAGCTCATTATCGAGGCTGAAGGGGCACCCCGGGAGATAGTAAATAATATCACTCTCTCTGACGGGAAAGTCAGCCAGATTTCTTTGGCAGTCCCGGAACCGGTTGTAGAAGACTCAGCACGGGCGCTTTTTGCCGTTACTTCGAGCTACCTGACCCAAACTATCGACGGGCTGGAATCTTTGATTCAAATGCCCTTCGGCTGCGGCGAACAGAATATGATAATCTTTGCCCCGGATGTCTACATCAGCAAGTACCTGCAGGACAGCGGACAGCTCAAACCGGAGATCATGGCTAAAGCTGAAAAACTGATGCTCACAGGCTACCAGAGAGAGCTGACCTACCGCCGCAATGACGGGAGCTTTTCGGCCTTCGGCCAGAGTGACAAAGAGGGCAGCCTCTGGCTAACCGCTTTCGTGCTAAAATGCTTCTCACAAGCCCAGGGCTTGATTTACATTGATGACCAGGTGCTGAACCAGGCCAAATCCTGGATTCTCTCCCATCAAAATTCCGACGGATCATTCGATGCAGTCGGTTTTGTCCATCATCAGGAGATGCTGGGTGGGATCAAAGGCAAGGACGCTTTAACAGCTTACGTAGCGATTGCCCTGATGGAAGCTGGTGAAAAGAACGCTTCTTCCAGGGCTGTCAGCTATCTGGCAGGGCGATTGGACCAGACGGATGACCCTTATACTGTAGCCCTGATGACCTATGCCCTGGAGCTGGCCGGCAGCAATCAAGCCGAGACAGCCTATAACAAACTGATGAAGCTCGCGAAGGAAGATGAGAGCGGGCTGCACTGGGGCAGCCAGGATATTCTTCCGTTGGAGCCCTCCGCTCCGCAGCCGGGACTTAAGATGGCGCCCATGCCCATCAGGCCCATAGCTCAGACTACGGGAATTGAAACCACAGCTTATGCCACCCTGGCCCTCATTAAGCACGGTGACAACCTCAATGCTTCTCGGGCGGCCAAATGGCTGGTCTCCAAACGCAATGCCAACGGGGGTTTTGGTTCTACCCAGGATACCGTTATGGCGCTTCAAGCCTTAATCGAATATGCCACCGGGTCCAGAGCAGATGTTGATTTAACGATCAACATAGATTCTGACGGCACAAAACAGCAATTAAAAATCAATGCTCAAAACTTCGATGTGTTGCAGATTGTGGAGGTTCCGGTAAACAGTACGCTGAAAATCAGCGTTTCCGGCAAGGGAGAAGCCATCGGTCAGATCGTACAGCGCTTCAATGTTCCTGAAGTCATCCAGGAAAAAAATGAGATTCTAAAAGTAGATGTCAAATACAATGCCGACGAAGTTGCCGTAAATGACGAGGTTAAAGTGGATGTCAGCCTGACATTCAACCCGCCGGAGCCGATGGAAGCTGGCATGGTAGTAATGGACATCGCAGTACCCACCGGATTTGCAGCTGTTAAAGAGTCCATCGATAAGACCATAGCCGGACATCAAAACATAAAGCGCTATGACATTTCCGGCCGCAAGGTGATTTTCTATATCGAGAATATGCTCCCCGGCGATCAGGTCTCATTCAGTTTCATGGTTAAAGCGCTATACCCGGTTAAGGCGAAAGGCGTTGCATCTCAGGCGTACTCCTATTATAAACCCGAGATCAGCGCAGAGTCCCTGAGCCAGGATATCACCGTTAAATAAAAGTTGATAATTAAAGTTTGAAGATTAGAGGATGAGGGGGAGAGCCAGCCAAAAGAGTGGAGCTCTTCCCCTTCTTCTTATTTATCATTGCTTCCGCCATACCCTGTGATGCATAAAAGATTCGGTAATCGCTTGGTGCAAATGCTATATAAATCTATATAAATAATGTATACTATTATTGAAAATTAAATGGCTATTGAATTAGAGCAATTAAAAACCATCAACTATTTCACCGGCTTGAACGCCGAAGAACTTGAGTCGATCAAGAAATATATCACGGAGAGGCCGGTCGAAAAAGGCGAGATATTTCTCTTTGAAGGAGACTGGTCAGACTATTTGTATTTTTTGATTGCGGGCCTGGTGAAAGTTTATAAGACTTCCCAGAATGGAAAAGAGCAAATTCTTCATATTGCTCCTCCGGGGGAATCCTTAAACGACGTTTCCACTTTTGATGGCGGTACCAACCAGGCGAGCATGGTGGCGATGACTCCCGTCCACCTCTATGCTATTCGTAAGGATGACCTGCGCATCATCCTCCAGGACCATGCCAGGATTTACGTTAACATTTTAAAAGCCCTGGCTTACCGCATCCGGCGCGATTCCAACCTGGTGGAAGAGCTCTCCTCAACTCAGGTTATGGGCAGGCTAGCCAAGCTGCTTCTCGGCAAGTATGCCGGCGAAGAGGCCACCGTTGGGCTCTGGCTTACTCAGAAGGATATGGCCAGCATGATAGGCACCTGCAGGGAGGTAGTCAACAGGTCGCTTAAAATTATGGAGGAAAAAGGGGCCATCAGGCTGGGACGGCATCGGGTGATTGTACTCAAAAAGGATATTCTGGCAGATATGGCTAAAGAGACAGTGGACACCACTCCAAAATACCTCCAGCCCTGATTGCCGTTAGGCCATCCTCAATTTTTCGGGTTTCCCTATTTTACCCGGCACCGCATTACTCTTTATGTCAGCTTACTCGTAGTCAGAGTCGCCATCCTCGGGTTTGGCTTACTTGACAGTGATTTTACGAGAGTGCTACAATTGGCCATACTTATCTCGAGCGGACGCTCAAGCTGAATTTATCTTGCCGGTAGACTCTCTATTTATTTCAATACCCACCAGATCAGGAGTTGCATAGCGCAAATTATAGAGGAGGTTTTGAATGCGGCACAATAGATTGACCTACGCTATTCTAACAACGGTCTCCCTGGTACTTGTCCTGGCATTTCTCGTCGCCTGCAGCGGGTCAACGCCCGCTCCTACATCAGCTCCCCCCACTGCTAAACCCCCGGCCACTACCCAGGCACCACCGCCAACTTCGTCCCCACCAGCAGCTGCCGGGGCGATTAAATTGACCGCTTCCTGCTACCTGCCCCCGGCCCATTTCCTGTCTTCGATGATGGGTGATATGATGAAGGAGATACAGACTCTTTCCAGCGGCAAAGTGGAAATTACCTATGCTGCCGGCGGTTCTATTCTTACAGGTCCGAAAACCGCAGACGGCATTGAGCAGGGCCTGGCCGATATCGGTCTATCCCATATCGGCTACACACCGGGTCGTTTCCCGGTTACCGAAGGGGTCGACCTCCCGGTCGGTTACTCCTCCAGCTGGGTGGGAACCAATGTGGCACTGGACTACCTGGCTAAATTCCAGCCCAAAGAATGGGACAAATTCCATATCTTATTAGCCGATGGCGGCACGACCGCCTCGGTCAATATGGCCAAAAGCGCCATCCGTAAACTCGAGGACTTCAAAGGCAAGACCATGAGAGGCGCCGGTGAAGTGGCAGATGCGCTGACTGCTCTGGGCGCTACTCCGCGCGATATTCCCATGTCCGAGGTCTATGAAGCCATGTCCAAGGGCACCATCGACGGTCTTCTGGTCGGTGCTGAATCATTAAAAAGCTTTAAGCTGGCCGATGTTACCAAGTACACCACCTACGCCCCATCCATCGGGAACCAGTACCTGTTCTATATTGCCATGAATGGCAACAAATGGAAGGGCCTGACGCCCGACCTCCAGAAAATTTTCACCGATGTCGCTGCTAAATACCAGCCTCAATCAGCCTTAAAATGGAACGAAGTCAATGTGCTGGGCTTCCAGCAGGCAATCTCCCAGGGCGCCGAGTATATCACCCTGCCGCCGGACGAAGCCGCCCGCTGGAAAACCGCGGTCCAACCGGTTATGGACAACTACGTGAAGAAGATGGTAGGCAAAGGCTTCACCGAACAACAGGCTAAAGATATGATTGCCTTTATTAAAGACCGCATGGCTTACTGGGACCAGCAAGCCATCGCCCAGAACATCCCGTCTGAAGACGCGATGAAGAAATAAAGCTTTAAAAGAAAAAATTGTAGTGGATTGATTCCTGGAGAGGCTCGCTATATGCGTCTTCTCCAGGAATCATGGTAATTATTCGATTGAGCTAGAAAGCAATATATGCAAAATTCCAGCGCCACATCGCCAAGATCAATATTCAGCATCGCCTTGAGCGGCTTCGGCAAATTCAGCTATCTGATAAGCATGTGGTTCGAGCGCATTGCCATGGTTGCCATTGTCGGCATTATAGCGGCCACCCTCGTTGACGTGGTAGGAGACAAGCTGCTTAATAAACCCCTCTCGGCCGGTACGGAAGTGGTCTATTTCCTTCAGGTGATTGCCATCGCAGCAGCTCTGGCTTTTACCAAGATAGACGGAAAACATATTCGTCTGGAGTTTGTAGATAGCCTCCCCAGAAGGCTTAAAGGTGCCTTCAATCTTCTTACAGCTATCCTGGGATTAGGGCTATTTATCATCCTGAGCTGGAAAAGCTATGAGTATGCTCAAGCTTTAAATGCGGCCAACGAGGTAACAGCTGCCTCCAGAATTCCCATCTACCCCTTTGTGATATGGGTAGGCATTTGCTGTATTCCCCTCTGCCTGGTACTGATAACAGATCTGTTTAACTCTGCCAAAGAGGTATTTTGGAAATGAGCCCTCTGATTATCGGCGGCATCGGTATCTGCGTAATGCTCATCCTGTTTGGTATCGGTATGCCGATTTCTTTCGCTATGGCACTGGCTGGTATGGCCGGCTTTGCTTATTTGGCTTCACCCGCCGCCGGTTTCAGTTTGCTGCCCAGGGATATCTATGAGCAAATTGCTTCTTATCCCCTTAGCGTGATTCCGATGTTTGTTATGATGGGCTGCTATGCCTTCGCCTCAGGAATCGGTAGAAAGCTTTTCAGCACGGCTTACGCCATTCTGGGGCACCTGCCGGGCGGATTGACCATTGCTACGATAGCCGCTTCCACAGGTTTCGGAGCTATCTGTGGTTCGACTTCGGCCACCTGCGCCACCATTGGTAAAGTAGCCCTTCCCGAGATGAAAAAATACGGCTATCAGGACTGGCTGTCAACCGGTACGGTGACGGTGGCTGGCGGCCTGGGCATTATTATCCCGCCGAGTACCACTTTCATTGTCTATGGGATACAGACCGAGCAGTCCATCGGCAAGTTATTTATTAGCGGCATAATACCCGGTATCATCCTGGCTATCCTTTTCATGATCACAGTTTATTTTATCTGCAGACGTTTCCCCAATGCCGGTCCGGCCGGCCCTTCAACCACTTTGGGACAAAAGTTGGCTTCCCTGAAAGGCCTTATTGATACTATTATCTTATTCATTATCACCATCGGCGGTCTATTCGCCGGCATTTTCAGTCCCACCCAGGCCGGGGCCATCGGCTCCGCTGGAGCTCTGGTTATCGGCTTAATTAACCGGGAACTAACCTGGCAAAAATTTGTTGACGCCACCAAAGAGGGATTACGCTTATCCTGCATGATTTTGCTGCTCATCGCTGGCGCTACTGTCTTCGGCCACTTCATCACCCGGACGACGATGCCTATTCTCCTGGCCAACTGGGTGGGCACTCTGAATGTTGCTCCGATAGTGGTGATGATATTACTTATCGTTTTCTGGTTTATCCTGGGGTGCTTTATTGACGCCATGGCTATTATTGTACTGTTGATGCCGATTGTATACCCTCTAATCACCAATCTGGGCTTCGACCCGATATGGTTCGGGGTTATCGTGACTGTCCTCAGCATGACGGCCGTGGTGACTCCGCCGGTAGGGGTAAACGCTTACGTGGTCAAGGGAATCGCCAAAGATATACCTCTGCAAACCATATTCAAAGGCGTGATGCCCTTTATGATCCCCTTCTTTGCGGGCATACTTATCTTAGTAGCCTTTCCCGAATTATCCATCTTCTTGACCCGCTTTATAACTTACTAATTTCAAGGTAATTCCAAGGTCATTTCGAA
>JAGDMY010000024.1 GCA_017860765.1 Chloroflexota bacterium
GGAAAGGCCGGACCTGGTATTAATGGACTTAAAGATGCCGGTCATGAATGGAGTTGAGGCCACCCGCCAGATCAGGACTAAATTTCCGGAAGTCAAAGTCCTGGTTTTGACCACCTATAATGATGATGAATGGGTACTGGATGCTATCCAGGCAGGTGCTTCAGGCTATTTACTTAAGGATACTCCGCGAAATGAACTTATTAAGGCGATCAAAGGGACCGTGACAGGTAAAACTTATGTCGACCCTGCGATAGCAGGCAAAGTCCTGGAGCAGGTCTCCAGCCATCAAACTCAACCGACCTCACTAATCACCAGCAAGCTTACCGAACGGGAGATCGATGTGTTGCGGCTAATTGCCAAAGGTTTAAACAACGCCGAAATTTCAGAAAGACTTTTTCTATCCGAGGGGACTGTGCGCAATCATGTCAGCTCTATCTTGGCCAAGCTGGGGTTATCTGATCGTACCCAGGCAGCCGTGATTGCGATACAACACGGTCTGCAATAAATTAAATAAAAACCTATTTCTTAAACAAAAAGACCCCGAAAAGGAATTTCTCGGGGTCTTCATTTATTGCATTTTTAACGTTTAGTATATTGAGGGGCTTTCCGGGCGCGCTTGAGGCCGGGTTTCTTTCTTTCTTTGGCTCTGTCATCGCGGGTGAGCAGACCATTCTTACGAAGGACCTCTTTGGACTTTTCATCTATTGCCACCAGCGCCCTGGCGATGCCGTGCGAAACCGCGCCACCCTGAGCAGCTACGCCACCCCCTTCTACCTTGGCGATGACATTATATTTACCCAGGCTTTCAGTAGCCTCCAGGGGTTGTAGTATTTTACGGCGCAGCTCCAACCGGCTGTACCACTCCTCATACGGAACACCATTAATAATAATGGCACCATTTCCAGGCATAAGCCTCACCCGGGCGATAGCGGTCTTCCGTCTTCCGGTACCACAAAAATAAACTTGCTTTTCCACCGTTTTTGAACCTCTTTACTTTTAGATTCTATTTTCCAAACTATTGATCTTTCCAGGGAAACCAGGAATCCATTAGCCTCAGAATTAGCGCTTTCCCTGTTTTCTTTCTTTAGCCTCTTTAAGGACCACTTTCTTGATATTGGCTTTTTTGGCTTTCGTTTCTACGGGCGCAGCAACCTTTTTAACTTTGGCCTCCACAGGCTCAGAGCCGGCATAAACTTTAAGCCGCTTCATCATTCTATCATGCAAATGGTTGTGGGGCAGCATGCCATCCACCGCGAAAGAAATTATCCGCTCCGGGTGTTCCTGCATCAGCTTTTCATATGAAATATTTTTAAAGCCACCCGGGTAGTTGGAATGCCAGTAGTATATTTTTTGTTGGGGTTTCTTTCCGGTGACCTGCACTTTTTCGGCATTGATAACGGTTACGCAATCGCCAATATCAGCATTGCGGCTGAACATTGGCTTGTGTTTTCCCATCAACAAACCGGCGATCTCGGTAGCTACGCGACCGAGAATCTTATCAGTCACGTCGACTACATGA
Source organism: Chloroflexota bacterium (assembly GCA_017860765.1). The sequence continues at coordinate 1,520 of JAGDMY010000024.1, forward strand.
GTTTCCCTCTTAATATCATCTCTTTTCACGCTATAGGTCTTCATTATACTCTCCTAGAGGTCTGGCATAACTTACTTTGACTAAGCATAAACCACAGGCAGGAACGGTCGGTCCCGCTAATCCGGGTTTTTTCGCTTCCATAACAGCTTTAAATTCTTCTAAGCCGATCTTACCCTTCCCTACCCTCAGTAAAAGCCCCACCGTATTGCGAACCTGATGGGGAAGAAAAGATTTGGCAGTGACCCTGAAAATTACCAAATCTCCCTTTTTTTCTATCTGTGCCGCATATACCCTTCTTAAGGTGCTCCTGATAACCGATTGGCTGTAGCAGGTGACAAATGAAAGGAAGTCGTGCTCACCGACCAGGCTTTGACTGGCCTGGTTCATCGCTTCCAGATTCAGTTCTCCGCTCACCTGACAAGTATAGATCCTTTTTAGGGGAGAGCGAGCCGAGCCGTTGAATATCCAATAGCCGTATTCACGGCTAACAGCGTCACGCTGCACGTTGAAGCTATTATTAACCTGGTAAGATGCTTTTACCGCGACATCCTGCGGCAAATAGTAATTCATTCCCGGGATAAAAGTTTCCGCTTTGAGGCCCGCTCCAGTCTGGAAGCTTACCACCTGACCTCTGGCGTGGACCCCGCTATCCGTGCGGCTGGCGGCAATCACCCGGACCTTCTCTCCGGTAAGTTTAAGCAGGGCTTTTTCTATTTCATCCTGGACAGTAGGTCCGTTAACCTGGAATTGGAAGCCGCAATAGTTGGTGCCCTCATATTCCAGGACCAGGACCATCCTGGCCAAACTCTTACTCCACTTTCCTGCCTGGCCCCCGGCTCCAGCGGGATTTTCTATTAAGTCCCTCCTATTTGACCAGTTCTATCTGGACCATAGATGCGCCATCACCCATCCTCATCCCCAGCTTCACGATGCGGGTATACCCGCCATGCCTTTCGGCGTACCTGGGCCCCAGTTCATCAAATAATTTTGCGGCAACCTTTTTATCCATGATAAAGGACAATGCTTCCCGGCGTGAATGCAGACTCCCTTCTTTAGCCAGGGTAATCATCTTTTCTGTCAGGCCTCGTAAATACTTGGCCTTGGGCTCGGTGGTCTTTATTTTTTCATGGTCCAATATCTCAGTAACCATGTTCCGGAGCATCAACTGCCGGTAACCAATGGGCCTGTCAAATCTTTTGCTTACAACACCGTGTCTCATCTTATTTTTCCTCAGTCTTTTTGCTAAGTATCGCCGCTGCCCGGGTCTTCATCTTTTTCTGGCGCTATTTCTGATTCCTCCGGACTAATTTCGCCCTTGCTTTTGCTCTCGGTAGCCAGGGACAGCCCCATGGCCTTGAGCCGCTCCTCCACTTCCTGGCGAGACTTCTGCCCGAAATTGCGCAAAGAAAGCAGCTCTTTTTCACCCTTGGATACCAGCTCGCCCACGGTAGTGATGCCGCCTCGCCTTAAGCTATTCATAGTCCGAACTGATAAATCCAATTCTTCGACCGGCATATTGAATTTTTCATCGGGGATAGCTACCGCCACGGCCTTTTTCTCCACCTGTATCTGAGAAGCTCTGGCAAGGTTGACAAACGGCATCAACTGCTGCACTAACAAATCGGCGCTGTGGCTGACTGCCTCAGTCGGGGAAATCGTGCCATCCGTCCAGACCTCCAGGTACATACGTTCCCGACTGGTCTCCCGTCCGATGTGCACCGGCTCAATAGAGTAATTGACCTTGCGTATGGGAGTAAAGATGGCGTCAACCGGTATAACTCCCAGGGGCAAATTTGCCGAGGTATCGGCCTGGCGATAACCTTCACCGATTTCGGTGTTCAATTCCACGTTTAGTCTGGCCTCCGGTGAGTCCAGGGTAGCCAGGTACTGGTCTCCATTTACAATTTCAAAATCATCTGAAGGTTTGATATCTGAAGCCCTGACCTCTCCTTCACGAGCTACCTCCAGCGTCAGCTTGCCCGGGCGGCCGGAGTTAGCCTTAAGACGAATAGCTTTAATGTTCAACAGAAACTCGATGGTGTCTTCCTTAACATTAGGGATAGTTGAAAATTCGTGTTGAATGCCATCGATCTTAACCGAAGTAATTGCCGCCCCCGGTAAGTAACCCAAAAGCACTCTGCGCAAAGCGTTGCCCAGATTGATCCCAACCCCCTTTTCGAGGGGCTCGACCGAAAACCGGCTGTAATTATCTTTAGTCTCTACACATTCAATTCGAGGTAATGATAGTGGAGACAAGGTGCTACCTCCATTATTACCTAGAGTACCACTCAACGACACTCGTAGGTTCAAATTTAGCTTCCAGCACATCTGAGGACGGCAGAGATTCGACTTTTCCGATTAAGTTTTCTCTATCCAGGCTCAGCCAGGCCGGAACGGTCTTGGCCTTAATACCCTCAACCAGAGTCTTGAAATACTCTGTTTTTTTACTGCCTTCCCGCCACTTGATAACATCGCCTTCATTAACCATACTTGAAGGAATGGTGACTTTATGGTCATTTACCAATATATGCCCGTGAAGTATGAGCTGGCGGGCTTGCGAACGGGAGTCAGCGAACCCCAATTTATATACTGCGTTATCCAGGCGCCTTTCCAGCAAAACTACCAGGTTATCGCCGGTAATGCCGGCCTTTCTTTCAGCACTGGCAAAAAACCGCTTAAACTGGCGTTCAAAAATTCCATAACTATACTTGGCCTTCTGCTTTTCTCTGAGCTGAACGCCCCTATCGGACATCCGGCGCCGCTGGGCTACATGCGGCCCCGGCGGCTTAGCGCGCCTGTCGATAGCGCATTTGGGGCCAAAACATCTGTCACCCTTAAGCATTAATTTATCTCCGCTGCGGCGGCACAATCTACAAACTGGTCCAACAAATCTCGCCATTTCTGCTCCCTAAACCCTTCGCCTCTTAGGAGGACGACAACCATTATGTGGAACCGGGGTAATGTCCCGGATGCTCGTGATATAGAGACCGGAGCTCTGAAGAGAGCGAATAGCCGCCTCCCGTCCGCTGCCGGGTCCTCTTATAAAAACTTCTATCTGGCGCAGGCCCTGCTCCATAGCTTTACGTGCCGCTTCATGTGCCGCCAACTGTGCGGCATATGGCGTGCCTTTTCTGGAACCTTTAAAGCCAGATGAACCGGCGCTGCCCCAGGAAAGTACATTTCCCTGAGGATCAGAAAGGGTCACGATCGTATTATTAAAAGTAGACTGGATATAAGCTTTCCCATTAGCTATAGACTTCTTCTCTCTTCTTCTTCCTTTAGCCTGTTTAGGCATTCTTTCCTCCTGAAAAATTCAACCAACTTTACTTCTTAGTTGCTCCGCGCTTCTGACCGCGTCCAGCGACTGTCTTTCTGGACCCTCTTCTGGTGCGGGCATTAGTTCGCGTCCTCTGGCCTCTTACGGGCAGGCTGCGGCGATGACGGGTCCCACGATAACTGCCTATCTCGATAAGACGGCGGATATTGAGGTTGATGTCTTTCCTGAGATCCCCCTCGACTGGATATTCGCGATCAATAATTTCACGGATTTTGCTTATCTCTTCTTCCGTAAGGGTATCCGCTTTTATATCAGGCTTGATGTTGGCCTTATCCAGAATCTTCTTACTGTTGGTAGGGCCAATACCGTACAAATATTGTAAAGAGACCCAAATTTGCTTATTGCGAGGGATATCTACACCAGCGATACGCGGCATTAACAATCCTCCTTATTCATCAGAAAACTAACCCTGTCTCTGCTTATGTTTGGGGTTAGTGCAAATAATCCTGACCACTCCATGTCTCTTGATGACTCTGCATTTTTCGCATCTGGTTTTTACTGAAGCTCTAACTTTCATATTTAATCTTTCTCAACTTAAATATTTACGCGGTTTTTTACATTATGTCTTCCGCATTAACGCCTGTTTTTTAGACATAACATTATATTTTACTACAGTTAGGCACCTCTTATCCAGTTCCCCGGCTCTTAGTCCAATCTATATGTAATTCTTCCTCGAGACAAATCGTATGGCGATAACTCGATTAAAACTTTATCACCTGGGAGAATCCGGATATAGTGCATACGCATCCTGCCAGAAATATGGGCCAGCACCCGATGGCCATTCGCCAGTTCGACCCAGAACATGGCATTCGGCAGGGCTTCAACTACAGTACCTTCAACTTCAATTGCCTCTTTCTTAGGCATCTTTCACGTATCTCAAATCGCTAACCAAAATTACCTTTACAATCCAGGGCTTATCGGAGTTCTTGATTGTGAGACAACTCCTATATCAGTGTCAATATTTCCGCTTCGCCATCCGTGATAACGATAGTGTTTTCGAAATGCGCGGAAAGCTGGCCATCCGCAGTGGACACCGTCCACCCATTGGAACCCAGGCGGGTCCGCCAGTCTCCGGCATTTAGCATCGGCTCTATTGCTAAGGTCATCCCCCTCTTCAGGACAGGACCTGTCCCGGGACTGCCAAAGTTGGGTATCAGCGGTTCTTCATGCATCTGCCGACCGATACCGTGTCCTGTATATTCCCTCACCACGGAGAAACCTCTGGATTCAGCATACCTCTGGATTGCGGCCGAAATATCACCCAGCCTGTTCTCAGGTCGGGCCATTTTGATCCCGGCTAGCAGGGCATCCTCCGTCGCCTGCATCAAAGCCGCAGCCTGGATGCTGACTCCGTTAACTCCCATTGTGCGGGCGGCATCACCCTGGTATCCCCGGTATATTGCTCCCAGGTCCAGCGAAACAATATCGCCTTCCTTTAACACTCGTTCGCCAGGGATTCCATGCACGATTTCATCATTTATGGAGACGCAAAGACTGGCTGGATAACCCCGGTACCCTTTAAATGACGGGATGCCTCCCAGCCGTTTTATTTCCTTCTCCGCTATGATATCCAATTCTTTAGTTTTTAAACCTGGCTCAATCTTTTCAGCCAGCATCGCGAGTACCGTAGCTACAATCTTCCCGGCTTGCCGCATCAGGGCGACTTCTCGCTCGGACTTGATATTTATTGTCATTTACTTTTTTCGGTTTTTGGTCTGAAGGGCGGCGATTATTCTCTGGGATATCTCTTCCATGCTTCCTTCGCCCTGTATTTCCAATAACTTACCGTTTTGGGAATAATAATCGACCAGTGGCGCTGTCTCAGCAAAGAACACTTCCAACCGTTTTTTGATGGTCTCTGTATTATCGTCAGCCCTCTGGTAAAGCTCCCCGCCGCACTTATCACATTTGCCGGCGATCTTGGGAGGAGAATTCACTTCATGATAAGGTGCTTGACACTGACGGCAAATCCAGCGTCCGGTCAGCCTCTTTAAAAGCTCCCCTTCTGATACTTTTATATATACTGCCCTGTCAATCGTCCTACCTTGCAGTTGGAAAGCCTCATCGAGAGCCTTAGCCTGCTCCAGGTTGCGCGGAAAACCGTCCAATATGATACCGCTCTGGCAGTCCGGAGAAGTGATTCTCTCAAGGACCATTTTGATGGTAATCTCATTGGGGACCAGTTTCCCTTGCTCCATATAAGTTTTGGCTTGCTTCCCCAGCTCAGTCCCTTTGGCTAACGCCTGACGGAATAAATCGCCGGAGGCGATATGGGCCAGTTTCAGCTTCTGGGATAATAAAGCTGCCTGGGTACCTTTGCCAGCCCCGGGAGCACCTAATAAAACTATATTCATACTTTGATTTCCCCTACTTGATAAATCCTTCATAGCGTCGCATTACCAGCTGCGCTTCAAGCTGTTTCATGGTATCCAGGACCACACCGACTACAATGATTAAGCCCATGCTGGAGAACTGTAAATTTATGCCTGTAATCAATTGGGCTATGAAAGGCACGATCGCGACCACGCCCAGGAAAAGGGCGCCGGCCCAGGTGATATGACCTATTACGCTGTCCAGATATTTTTTTGTCTGTGCTCCGGGACGTATTCCGGGAATAAATCCACCCTGTTTTTGAAGTGCTCCTGGGATGTCCTGCTGTTGGAAAATAATCATGGTATAGAAGAAAGCAAACCCGATAGTCAATAAGAAATAAACGATCCAGTAGAAGCCTCCAGGCGAGGTATTAGGATTGAACCAATCTACAACAATATTGGCAAAATTGGGTGGTGAACCCGTCGGAGCAGCAAAATAGGTAGCCACAATACCCGGGAAAAGTACCAGTGACATGGCAAAGATCAGAGGAATCATGCCGGCAGTATTGACACGCAGCGGGATATGTGTGGCCCCGGATTGCTTGTACATACGTCCGCCTCGAAAAACACTCTTGGCATACTGAACAGGTATGCGCCGGTGAGCCTCTGTAAAGTAAACGATTAACACCACCGTGGCCAGACCGATAATTACATATCCTACCAGGCCTCCAATATTGGCGGCACCCAGCAGACCGGCCTGACCCACCGTTTGCGGATAGCCAGCCACGATTCCGCCGAAGATTATAATCGAGATACCATTCCCAATACCGTGCTCGGTGATCAATTCGCCCAGCCAGATTAAGAAAACGGTACCTGCGATCATTGATATTATCATAGTGGTCATTATTAGCGGGGCAGAACCGGAGGTGATGACTCCCTGGCTTCTTAAATAAGTTAGTTGACCATAAGCTTCAAGCGCACCCAGGGGCACTGTTAACCAGTGAGATATCAGGTTGATTTTATTACGGCCGGACTCTCCTTCCATCGACAGTGCCTGCAACTGGGGGATAACGGGCACCAGAATTGTCATGATGATGGTCGCCGTAATGTAGGGATAAACTCCCATAGCGGCAACGCTAAAACGCCTCAGGGCACCTCCGCTAAACATATCCAGCATGCCTAATAAGGGGGTGTTTTGGAATAAGTTGTTCAGCGCCGTCAGATCGACTCCAGGAAGTGGGACATGAGCTACCAGCCGGAAGATAATCAACATTACAACGGTAAATATTATACGCCTTCTCAAATCAGGCAGGCTGAAGGCGTCCCTCATGGCCTGAATCAACCTGGGCATACTTTGGGTCCTGGCGCTCAAATTTCCTCCACTTTGCCGCCGGCCGCCTCAATCTTGGCTTTCGCGGCTTTAGAAAATTTGCTGGCTTTCACGGTAAGGGCGTTTTTAATCTCGCCATCGGCTAAAATCTTGACCGGACGGGCAATTGTATCAATCAGTCCGGCTGCGTATAACTTCTCCGGTGTTATCTCCGTCCCGGCCGCAAAGGAACTTAAGGCCTCGATGTTGACCGGGCTATATTCTTTCCTGAAAAGATTATAGAAGCCACGCTTTCTGGGCAATCTCTTGATGATGGGCAACTGTCCGCCCTCGAACCCTCGCTGAATCTGGACGCCGGAGCGGGACTTCTGGCCTTTGATGCCGCGCCCGCTGAAGGTACCATGACCACTGCCGTTGCCGCGACCTACTCGCTTCCGGCTTTTGCGAGAACCCGGGGCCGGGTATAATTCATTTTGCTGCATTTGTTTCTTCCTCTACTGTCACCAGATGTTTCACTTTCATAACCTGACCTCTAAGAGAAAGCGAATCTTCTCTAACGACACTCTGGTGCAGGTGACGCAATCCCAGAGTCTCCAGGGTCCTTATCTGGTCAGGACTATAACCCTTGCCACTTTTTACCAGAGTAATGCGTAAATTAGCCACTGGCTGTTGCCTCCTCTATTCCCTGGGTAGATGTAACTTTCCCCTCTGACCTTCCCTGTACGGAGGCTCCAGGGGCAACTTTAAGAGATGGTTTACGCTTAACCAGTTCATCTTCCGGCAATCTCAAGTTCTTGAGAGCCAGCAAAGTAGCCCGGGCCACGTTAATCCGGTTAGAACTGCCCATGGACTTGGTTAAAACGTCTTTTACTCCTGCTGATTCGAGCACCGCCCGGATACTGCCACCAGCGATTACACCTGTACCGGGAGCTGCTGGCTTTAGAAATATCTTAGCAGCTCCATATTTTACCTCAATTTCATGGGGTATAGTCGTCCCTCTTAAAGCCACCTGTACCAAGTTCTTTCTGGCTACTGCACCAGCTTTGCTGATAGCCTCCGGCACCTCGTTAGCCTTGCCAACACCGATACCGACGTGTCCTGCGGCATCACCCGTCACGGTTAAGGCGCTGAAACGAAGGCGCTTGCCACCCTTGACTACTTTGGCTACGCGGTTGATATATACCAGTTTATCATTTAAGGTCAACCCGGACGGGTCTATCTTGCTAACTGTCTCTTTCACTTGTCTGCTCCTAGTCTAAAGTCCACAATTTTCCATTTTCTAACCGGCTGGAACCCACTGTGAACTAACATCAAAATATTAATCCCTCTTTCCGGGCTGCATCTGCCAGCGCCTGGACCCGACCATTATATTTATAACCACCTCGATCGAAGACAACCTTTTTAACACCTTTCTCAATGGCCCTTTTAGCAATCGCCTGACCGACCATTTCCGCCTGGGACTTCTTAACTTTTCCCTCGCTGCTGCCGGATATCTCCGCGTCCAGGGTTGAAGCAGCCGCCAGAGTCACCCCTTTGGTATCGTCGATAACCTGGGCATAAATATGATTCAAACTGCGGAATACCGATAGTCTGGGTTTATCCTGAGTACCTTCCACCTTTGCACGAACCCGTTTATGTCTTCTCAGGCGGGCTAATCTTGTAGTGTTACTTTTCATTATTTCCCCTTACCTACAGCTTTACCAGCTTTACCTGGTTTAATGCGCACCTGCTCACCAGCATAACGGATACCCTTACCCTTATAAGCGTCCGGCGGACGGATGCCGCGAATCTCAGCAGCCATTTGTCCCACAGTCTCCCGGTTGACCCCACTTACTTTAACCCTGTTAGGGCCATCCACAGCCAGGGTCACACCGGGCAGCGGAGAGACCTCAACGCTATGCGAAAAGCCTACCCGAACCATTAGCTTTTCACCCGCCTTTTCAGCCCGGAAACCCACTCCGACTATTTCCAGGTTACGCTCCCAGCCTTTGGTGACTCCAGTGACCA
>JAGDMY010000203.1 GCA_017860765.1 Chloroflexota bacterium
ATGGCCAAGCGGGTCAGTGAAAGGCCGATCCCCTATAAGACGGTGAAAGATTTAATCGATGACAGGCTAAAGCCGGCCGGCATAACCTATGATGAACTGGCGGCCCGGGGCAGCTGGTTTTGCCCGAAGGAGGGCCCCAGTGTGCCCTACCGGCGCTATGAGAAAGGCCTTCTGAGAAAGGACTGTAAGCCCGGATTCAATACTCCCAGCGGAAAAGTGGAGCTTTACGCTACCCGCTATAAGGACTGGGGACTGGATCCGCTGCCTTACTTTGAAGAACCGCCCGAGGGCCCTGTCTCCACCCCGGAAAAGTGGAAGAAGTATCCTCTGATTTTTGCCAGCGGACGCCGTCTGCCCGTTTTCTTCCATGCCGAGCACCGCATGATTCCCTGGCTGCGGGAGATTGTGCCTGAACCCTTAATTGAGGTCAATCCCCAGACCGCCAGGGAACTGGGCATCGCAGATGGTGAATGGGTGTATGCGGAAAACGATCGAGGCCGGGCTAAATTTAAGGTGCAGATAACTCCTACTGCCCAGCCTAAAGTGGTCTCTGTCGGACATGGATGGTGGCTGCCGGAGACTGATGGGAAGGCTCCCGGCTTTTTCAGCACCTGGGAGCACAACTGCAACCAGCTGGTGCCGATGGGGACCCAGAGTCGCTCCGGTTTCGGGGGTGGGGCTTACAAGACCTGTATCTGCCGGATTACCAAGATAGGAGACAAAAAGTAGGGCGCATAAGGTTCGCTTTTCGTGCTTGGGCCCTCCTGCCAGCTCAACTAAGGCTTCAAGCTAGCAGATAATATGGATTAAAAGGAAGGAAAAAGATGCCGAGAAAAGGTCTAATGATAGACTATGAATACTGCACAGGCTGCCATTCCTGCGAAGTCGCCTGCAAACAGGAACACGGGTATCCGGTGGGCAAGGGGGGGATCCATCTCAATGAGATAATAACTGAACTGCCGGATAAAAGGCTCCGCATCGACTACATTCCTTTCCCTACAGCTTACTGCGACCTCTGCGCAGCCAGGACCAAAAAGAGAGGCGAAACTACAGCCTGTGTCAAACACTGCCAGGCCTCAGTCATGTATTACGGCACGGTGGCGCAGCTAGCCAGGATTTTGGATAAGAAACCCCATGCTGTCCTCTTCACGCCGAAATAAGCGGCAATAAGACAATTAAATAAACTGGAAAAGGAGGGGGAGCCCGGGCTCCCCCTCGATTTTAAAAAGACCTGATACGGCGGACAATTGGCCGTGTGAATTTTGAATTCCCAGGTCCCCTTATGTTAAGATAATTTATCATAACAACATTATGTATTGTTTGAAATTGCGGCAACCTGGTGGAGCGATCGAATATGCCTAAAATACATTTTTTGGATGTTACTAACCGGGATGGTGTCCAGACAGCCAAGCTGGGACTATCCAAAATCGAAAAAAGCTTGATTAATCTCTATTTGAACGAGATGGGGATTTTCCAGAGCGAGTTTGGCTTTCCAACCACCCGTCACGAATCACTTTACTTAAGGGCCAATCTGGAACTGGCCGCCATGGGAGTCCTGAACCCTATTCGATTGGGAGGATGGATACGCGCCATCGTCCCGGATGTAGAAACGAGCTTTCAGATGGTGCCTGAAATCCGGCACCTGAACCTTTCTATTTCCACCTCTGACCAGATGATCAATGGGAAGTTCAGGGGAAAAATCACCAAAACTGCGGTCATCCGTGAAATGACTGATGCCGTGGATGCAGCCAGGAAAGCCGGCTGCGAGTCAATCGGGGTAAATGCCGAAGATGCCTCGCGGACAGACCTTAAATTCCTGATCAAGTTCGGACAGGCTGCCCGGGACCATGGAGCTGATAGGCTGCGCTATTGCGATACTCTGGGCTACGATAACCCTTTCACCATCTACGATACCGTGAAGAATCTGGCGGAAGCCACGGAAATGCCCCTGGAGGTCCATTGCCACGGAGACCTGGGCATGGCGGTGGCCAACTCCCTGGCCGGGGCCAAAGGTGCTCTGGATGGCGGGCAGGACTGCTATATCAATACCACCATCAATGGAATCGGGGAAAGGGCCGGCAACGCCGATCTGGTGGCTGTCATCCTGGCGGTGACGAAGTCCAAGGATTTTGCGCGGAAATATGAAATTGGAGACAGGATCGATCTGTCCAGAGCCTACAATCTGGCCAAGTTCGCCAGTTATGCCTTTGGGGTGCCTATTCCTATCAATCAGCCCGGGGTGGGTGCGAACGCCTTCGCCCACGCCTCCGGAATTCATGCCGATGGGGTCTTGAAGGACCCTCAGAACTATGAGCTCTACGGCTTCGAGGAACTGGGGAGGGGCGAGCCTGAGCTGGTAGAAACCGGGCGGGAGATCTGCTCCGGCCAGTATAGCGGCATCTCGGGGTTCAGCCACCTGATGGGTAAGATGTCTGTTTGTTTTGGCAGCAAAGAAGAAGCCAATGAAGTCCTCGAGCTGGCGCGCTATGCCAATGTAGAGTCCCATAAGCCGCTGGTAGAAGACGAATTGCTTTTCATTGCTAAATATCCCAGAATTGTTAAAAAGCTCCTTACTCTTACTCCCCTGGAATGATTTATGAGTACCGCCAGCCAGTTGCCGGAATTGAAACTGAAGGCCATTGGATTTGTCCGCAACGGGATCAACCGCGGGTCTGCCAGACAAAAGTGGGAAGATGTTATATCTGAAATAGTCATTAATCCCGATTTGCAGGATGCTTTGGATAACCTGGATGAATTTTCCCATATCATCGTCATATTCTGGACCCAACGGAAATCAGCAGATTTACTGCCCCACAAACTTCATGTCAAACACAACCCCGATCTGCCTCTGGTAGGGCTTTTTGCTACCCGCTCCCCGGACCGCCCCAATCCGCTGGCTAAAACCACGGTCAGACTTTTGGGCCGTCAGGGCAATGTTCTCAGGGTCCAGGGGCTGGATGCCTTTAATGATACGATTGTGATTGACATCAAGCCCTATCTGCCCGACTATGATTCGGCAGAGGGCGCCAAAGTCCCGGGATGGATTAAGATTAGCCCTTGATGAGCGACAAAAGGCGCCGGACGCTACTGGATATTTACCATAGACTGTTGGCCTGCTTCGGCCCCCAGCACTGGTGGCCGGGTGAGGAACCTTTCGAGGTAATAGTGGGGGCGATATTAACCCAGTCCACAGCCTGGTCCAATGTGGAAAAGAGCATCACCAGTTTGAAAAAGGTTGGTGCTTTGTCCCCGGCAGCTATCCGGAGGCTTTCCCGCGAGGAGTTGGGCGGCCTTATTCATTCCTGCGGTTACTACAATATGAAAGCCCTGAAGCTCAAAGCTTTTGCCGGTTGGCTCGGGGATAAATACGGCGATAGCCTGGAAAAGATGTTTGCCGGGGAGGCCGCCGATCTGCGGGAAGCCCTGCTGGGGGTGCACGGGGTAGGAGAAGAGACGGCGGATTCAATCCTGCTATATGCCGGGGGTAAGCCAGTTTTCGTCATCGATGCCTACACCCGCCGGATTTGCGACCGCCTGGGCTTCAAGCCCAAGGGGAATAAATACAGCCATTATCAGAAGCTGTTTACGGACAATTTGCCACCGGATGCCCCCTTATTTAATGAATATCACGCCCTGTTCGTCGCCTTGGGCAAATCACATTGTCTGAAAAGTCAGCCCCTTTGCCAGGGGTGCTGCCTGGCTGAATTGTGTCAAAAAAAAGAAATGCGATAATATAGTATGGCAAGGAGCCATTATGGCTGCGAATATTGTATATACCCGGGGAGACCATATCGGCTGGATTACCCTGAACAGGCCGCAAGAGGGCAACCGGATTGACCTGGCGATGGCACAGGAACTGGCGGAAGTCTGTGATCAGGTAAAGGGTGATGATGGGATTTACCTGGCGGTAATCGCCGG
>JAGDMY010000204.1 GCA_017860765.1 Chloroflexota bacterium
CGGGACCGAGGTTGGCTCATATAAATCCGTGGAGTTCCACGGTCCGGCGGTCAGTCAGATGAGCATGGCCAGCCGGTTTACTATCGCCAACATGGGAGCCGAAATCGGGGCTAAGTTTGCTATTTTCCCCTGTGATGAGAAGACTCTGGAGTATCTTGAAGGGAAGATGAAGCGGCCGCCAAGGCCGGTAGATCCGGACCCGGATGCCCAATATCAGGCTGTTTACAATATGGACGTGACCGGAATGCCTCCCTATGTCGCCTGCCCTCATGATCCCGGCAACAGCGTTCCGGTTACGGAAATAGAGCCGGAGCGCATTAAGATAGATCAGGCTTTTATCGGTTCCTGCACTAACGGCAGGATGGAGGACTTTCGGATGGCCGGCAGAATTCTAAAAGGCAGAAAGGTCCACCCGGAGGTTCGGCTAATTGCTACACCCGCTTCCCAGATGATCTGGAATGAATGTTTGAAAGAAGGCCTCTGGGATATCTTCAGTGAAGCTGAAGCCCTGGTAACCCATTCCACCTGCGGAGTCTGCTTCGGTGGCCACCTGGGCCTCATCGGTGGCGGCGAGGTCTCCATATCCTCGACTAACCGAAATTTCCAGGGAAGGCAAGGCAGCCCCCAGGCCCGTGTGTACCTGGCTAATCCGGCCACCGTGGCGGCTTCTGCTGTAGAAGGCTATATCACCGACCCCCGCCGCTTTTTGTAAACCAATTTGGATAATAAGGAGACCATCGATGCTTTTTGAGGCCAGAGTTTGGAAATTTGGCGATAATATCAACACCGACCTGATGATGCCCGGAAATGCGGTGCTGACAAGGCCTCATCTAACCGATCAGGAAGCAGCCCGGTATTGCATGAGCGCGACGCGTCCAGACTGGGCATCGCAGGTTCAAAAGGGGGATATTATCATCGCCGGGAACAACTGGGGCTGCGGTTCGAGCCGGCCGGCGGCGCGCCTGTTTAAGACCAGTCGCTGCAAGTTTTACAGAGGGGGACCTGGCCCGGGTCAATTTGGAGAGGGGAGAGATTGCCAATTTGACCCGGAGCATCACCCTTAAAGGGGAGCCTTTGCCAGTAGATAGCCCCCCCGCCCAGATCTTAAAGGCCGGGGGCCTTGAGGGCCTTATGCGCGACCAAAAAATCGAGAGTGGATGTTGATGGAATTATGAATAAGCCAATTGGAGATCTACGATGGATGTAATATATGACTTTGTGGATTACTTTTTGAATACCCGTTATGATGAATTGACTCCAGCCGCGCGACAGGTGGTCAAGACTGAAGTCATAGATAGTCTGGGGACTGCCCTGGGCGGCTCCACCAGGCCCGGAATCGGAGAACTCGTAGACCTTATCAGGGAATGGGGCGGGACCGAACAGAGCACTATCATTGCCTACGGCATCAAGTGTCCCGCTCCGAATGCTGCCCTGGTAAATGGGGCTATGATCCACGCTCTGGACTATGATGACGGACATCAGGAATCCACTGTCCACATGGGATGTACCACCGTATCCACCGGTTTTGCGGCCGCGGAGCGCATGGGTGGCATCAGCGGCCGGGAGCTGGTAACCTGCATTGCTCTGGGGATTGATTTCATGGCACGACTTAGCCTGGCCAGCCGGCCGGGAAGCGTACTTATGGACGTTGGCTGGCATCCTACGGTCCTCTATGGCTTCTTAGGGACCGCTGCAATAGCCGGAAGAATATTCGGACTTAATAAGGAAAAATTGGTCAATGCCCTGGGCATAGCATATCACCAGTGCTCCGGAAACATGCAGAGTATACATGATGGTGTTTTGACCAAAAGAGTGGGTCCGGGACTGGCCGCCAGGGGTGGCATTACGGCAGCCCTGATGGCCGAGAGAGGGATTACCGGCGCCAAAAATAGCCTGCAAGGTAAGGCGGGACTATTTAACGTGTACCAGGCAGGGGACTATGATGCAAAAATCCTGACGGCTGGTTTAGGAAAAAAATTTGAAACCGAAAATAATACCTTTAAACCCTATCCCAACTGCGGCCATACCCACGCCGCCATTGATGCCGTATTTTCTTTAAAGTCCAAATATGAAATCGAGGTTGATCAAATAGAGGAAATAGCGGTATATGCCGGAGGCTCTGCTTACGCCTTATCGCTTCCTCTGGAAGTGAAACGCAATCCGCAGAATATCGTGGACGCCCAGTTCAGCCTTCCCTGGGCCGTGGCTACGGCCCTGGTAAAGAATAAAGTTACTCTGGAGGATTTCACTGAAAGGGCCATTAAAAACGAGGAAGTCCTGCGGGTTTCGCGAAAGGTCACCGGATACCTGGAACCCGCTTTGAACCGGCACGGAGTTGGACCGTCCAGGGTGACCATAAAAATGAAAAATGGCAATGAATACACCGAGCATGTGGAATTCTGTCTAGGCAGTGTCCAAAGGCCTACCACCTTTGCTGATTCCGTCAGGAAGTTCAGGGAATGCTATCCCCTGTCCAGGAAGCCATTGTCAGAAGCCCTAGCTGACCAGATTATTGACCGGGTCACCCACCTCGAAGATCTGGAAGATGCCACCGAAATTATCCGAAGTTTGGGCTAAGTAAAAGAAACTTGTGTTGTGCAGGCGGCTCATTTTGAGGATAGCTCTTCCAGGATAGGCATTAGATATTTTTTCAGGACCGGCGGATTTTCAGATACCGATAAATGTCCGAGCTTTTCCATCTTGATGAATTTAGCGCCATTGATCTGCCCCGCCAGACGCCGGGTCTCTTCGGGTGATACCACGGCATCGTATTCTCCCGTCAGAAGAAAGACCGGAGTGAGGGAAGTATCGATTTTCTGGGCCTTAGCGGTTAAATTATGGTCTTTATAATAGTAATAGAAATCCCCCTTCATTACCGCAGGGGCCCCCTGGCTGAATTTCCAGACGGACTCGCGTCGATATTGCTCCGGGCTCTGGGGAGCCATCAGCGACCAGGTTGAGGCCGCTTTGAAGCTGTTGCTTATGCGTGGATGGTCCCAGAAATCCAGAGGCACTTCGGCGCCGGCCATTTCCGCTTCGAGCCCTATCACAGCCCTGAATTTGTCGGGGTGCTCCAGGGCCAGGTAGGGGGCCAAACACCCTGACATACAGGCCCCCAGGAAGACCGGCCTTTCGAGGCTTAAGGCCCGGCTGAACTCTACTACGAACTCGATAAGGAAGCTCAATGTCAGGCGGTATTCCTCCTTCCACCACTGTAACGATTCGGGCGGAAGTGATTTACCATGGAAGGGGAGGTCGGGGGCGATAACCCGGTATTTTGATATGATATCGCTGTCATTCAGGACATGGCGCCATTGCTGACCGTCCGTACCGGCGGTATGCAGACAAATAAGCGGAATCCCTTGGCCGTTTTCCTCATAATATACTCGATACTCGGTTTGCTGGACAGCGATATACAGGTAACTGCCCCTAACGCTTTCAGACCTTGCCAATGGCAGCCTCCTTTGCGCTGTTATTCATTTCCTGGCTGCTTCATGATATCCAGGATGCGGTTCAATGCCCACAGGTAGGCGAAGGCCAGCTCCAGATTGCCGGTGATCTGCAAATATCCCCGCATCATGGCAGCATTCAGACCGGTAAAAAAGGGTGGCGGTATCTGTTGCAGCAGCTTCTCCCACGAAGCGGCGGGAGCGCTGATGCCAAAGCTCCAGGATTCATCAGGGGAGGGCCCAATCTTGATTTCGGAAATTTCGCCGTTCCGCACCCGGACGATGCTCCGCGCTTTATCCACTTCGAAGAGGACGTCTTCCGACATATACCGGGCAGCCAGCTTAAACTCTGCATCCTGGTTTATGGACTGGCGTAAGCGTCCTATTTTGAGGGGGTCTAAAAAAGCCACGGTCATGTCTGTCCTCCGCAATTATCTCATCCAAACACAAATTGGGTGTTTTACCCCGGCTATCTCATGTTGGCTATCTCATTAAGGACGGGCATCAGGTAGCGTTTAAAGAGTTGATAATTCTCGGCTACCGGGAAATGGCCGAGACCTTCCATAAGGGAATATTTAGCGCCCTTAATCTGGCTGGCTGTTCGCCGGCACATCTCCGGGGTGCTGGCAAAGTCATATTCTCCACAAAGCAGGTATACCGGTATCCGGGAGGTATCAATTCGGCCTAACTGTCCTGTAAGGTTGTGCTCTCGGGAGTAATAATATAGGTCTCCCCTGAAGACTGGTGGCGCACTCTGACTGTAAACCCAGCCTATCTCACGCCGGTTGTTTTCCGGACCTGCCGGCGCAGTGGACTCGTATAAATTGGCGAACTTAAACTCTCCGCTGATCCGGGGATGATTGAACCAGATGATATCCAGCCCTGGAGTATAATCGGCGCCTTCCAGTCCGATAACGGCTTTAAATTCGTCCGGGCGCTCCAGCGCCAGGTCAAGGGCCAGATTACCACCCATAGAACAGCCGATAAAGGCTGGCCTTTTTAATTCCAAACAGTGTTTTAACTCTACCAGAAAGTCTATGAAAAAGCTTTTAGTCAATTTATATTCTGCCTTCCACCAGTCAACTGATTGCGGAGGAAGGGATTTGCCGTGGTAGGGAAGATCGGGGACGATCACCCGGTATTTCGAGGTTACTTCGGGGTCGTTCAGCAAATGCCGCCATTGCCGGCCGTCGCTCCCGGCGGTGTGCTGGCACAAAAGCGGAATACCTCTC
>JAGDMY010000205.1 GCA_017860765.1 Chloroflexota bacterium
CGGTTTCATCTGATAGGCCATGCTCCATAGCACAGGCCTCTTGATGGACCCTGTTATTGCCAATATTCAACGTATCATGCAGAAACCGCTCCAACAGCCGGTGCTTGCGGGTCATTTTCTCGGCTATTTCATATCCTCCGGGTGTCAGTGTCACTCCCTGGTAGGGCGAGTACTTGACATAGCCTTTATCAGCCAATTTTTTTAGCATCTCGGTGACACTGGCCGGCGCGATATTGAGCCGTTTTGAAATGTCGGAAGTCGTCGCCGCTGCCCTGTCCTGGGTCAGTGTATAGAGAGCTTCCAGGTACTCTTCGGTGCTTTTGCTCATTCCCAACTCCTCCATTTAGGCATTCCTAATATTTAGGTACACCTAAATATTAACAAAAAGGGAGGGGTTTTGTCAAAAGGCATAGACAATCCACAGGCAAGGGGCCCGACCGGAGAAAACCAGGCTAAAAAGCTAAATCTGTGGGGGCCCTTCGGCCAACAGACGGAGTTTAGCCTCGTCTAGAATCACTATTTTACCGCGAGTGGAACGGATGAACCCCCGTTCTTTCCACTGGCTGAGGATGCGGATGGTGGTCTCAGTGGTGGTACCGGACATCTCGGAAAGCTCCTGGCGGGTAAACGGAATCGCTGATCCCAGCCTGGCAGAGAGCATCAGCAACATTCTGGCCAGGCGCTGTTCAACCCTTTCGCCGGCCAGATCGCGGAGGCGACTCTGGGCTTCCCTGAGACGGCCGGAGAGAAGGGCGACAATTCTTAAGGCTACCTGCGGATGCTGCTGCAAAAAATCCAGGAATTCATCTTTGTGAAACCCTATCAGGCGGGCTGCAGAGGCGGACCGGGCGGAGGCTGGATACGGCTTACCTTCGAAGACCGCTGCTTCCCCGAAAATCTCTCCCGGTCCGAAAAAGGAGAGAATGATTTCCTTGCCCGTAGAAGCCAACTTGGTGACTTTGATTTTGCCTTGGGCTACAATGTAGAACCGGTCGGCGTCCTCCCCTTCCCAGAAGATCGCTTCACCGGCAACCAGCCGCCGCTCGCGGGCTATTTTCTCCAGGTCTCGAAGTTCATTGTTATCGAGCACCTTAAAAATGCCGGATTGGCGGAGGGTGTTTATACTGACGCTATTTCCCACAATTGTCCCTGATACGCCTGCAATTTCAGGATTATACCACTGTGCATCATTTGGGCGGACTGTAGGCTCTTTTGTCCACTCAAGATATCTGTCATTTCGTAATTGGGAAATTTAGCAAACTCATCCGGGAAGGAGATCCTGCCCTGTGAAGGATTCCCGGAGAGGTTGGTCACGATCAATCTGGCCGAGTCTCCTAGCTGCCAGGAATAGGCTACCAGGTTCTCAGCGGTGGGGTCACTTTCCGGAAATACCTCGAGCAGATGCCAGGTCCCGCGATGAAAGATTTCCTGATTGACAGCCGGCAGCAGCTTAGCGTAAAAATCCCTTATTTCAGGATTGACCGGTTCAGGCCTGGTACGCCGGATTTGCAGAGGCTGTCGTATTTGCTTCCCTTCCAGCTGTCCTTGAAAATAAAGCTTCATTCCCGGAAGCGCGGAAAAGAGAGTGGCCGCCGCTTTAACTTTCCCCGGGCCAAAGGCAGTGAGGCTACGCAGCTCGTCATGATTTTCTATAAAGCGCACCAGCTTCCTCTGATATGTAAGGTCCGCTTTTAAGTGCAGATATACCTCCCGCGGAGCGGCGTTTCTGAGGCGCTCATAAAGCCTTTTATCATAAACAAAATCGAAACCCAGCTGCTGGAGAGTCCATTCGGTGTCCCAGTAAGCTTCCGCGATGAAGACCAGGCCGGGGACCCGCTGGGTCGCCTGGGCCCAGAACTCCTGAGATGGCATGACGTAGGCTGGATTTTTATTGGCCCAACCCCAGATCCTCTGAAAAATGGGGTTTATGGCCAGCATCGCCATATCGCAGCGGATGCCGTCGCAGTGCAGCGCGGTTTTTTCGATAACCTGGATCATAGCTTCGCGGGTAGCGGGATTAAAATAGTTGAGCTGGGCAGTGTCCGTCCAGGGCGGAAAATTGGGGTCGCGGCCGTGAGCGATAAATAAAGTTTGGCCATTATGATCAACCGTAAAGAAGGCCGGTTTATCCTTCTGGTATTGGTCCTCAGCGACTTGAATATAGTAATCGGGATGTTCGATCAGCCAGTTGTGGTCGATGCCGGTATGGTTGGGAATGAAGTCCAGTATCAGCCCCATATTGCGCTGATTAAGCGCTGTCCGGACTTGATCGATATCCTCCCATGTCCCTATTGAGGGGTCGGGCTCATGCGAATTGAGGGAATAACAGGACCCCACTACATCCTGAGACCCCCAGTCCGGGCAAACGGTATCGAAAAGGTGATGGAAAGAGGCATCGTTCAGGCTCACTTGGCGTCCCAACCGGCTGCGGTTCCAGACCCCCATCAGCCAGACCAGGTCCATGCCGAGGGCTTTCAGCCTGTCCCATTCCGCGGACGGAACATCTCTCAGGCGCACCGGCTTGCCGAGGAGAAGGGAAAGTTCGTAAAGCCAGGCACCGGTATTGATTTCATAAAGCTCCGGGTTCTCACGGGGAATAAATTTGGCTGACATATTTATACCATTATAAAGTATTCAACGGACGGATGCTTGGAGGCCCCGCAAAGGATCAGCCCCGGGCTGGTTTCAGTTGCAGGGGAATCCCGGCTACCATGAGATAGACTTCGTCGGCGCTCTGAGCCAGCCTTTGATTGGTCCTTCCCAGAATATCGCGGAAGAGCCGGGCTGTGCGGTTGTCGGGAACGACGCCCAATCCCAGTTCATTGCTGACGATGATGAAAGAGGCCCCCAGGTTTTTCAGGCAGGCCTGAAGTTCGCCGATTTCCTCTGCCACCTGTTGTTCCAGGATTGAATCGTCCAGGGTCTCAAATTGCTTTTCATCGTAGTGGCCGAAAAGATTATTTACCAGAAGGGTGATGCAGTCTATGACAACCAGTTGAGCGTCGCCGATATGCTCTTCAATTTGATGGCCGAGGTGGTCGGATGCCTCAAGGGTGCGCCAGGCGGCTGGTCGGCCTTGCCGGTGCTTCTGGATGCGCTGGCGCATATCTTCATCGCCCGCCGAAGCTGTAGCCACGAAGAGCACCTTAGCGGCCGACTTTTTAGCCAATTCTTGAGCAAAAGAGCTCTTGCCGCTCCTGGCTCCACCCAGCAAAAGGATAATTTTTTTTTCAATCCCCATCGACAGGTTACCTCACGGGCTTTTAGGCCTTAATTCCAGCCTGGAAATCTCCAGCGACCAGTAATTTTGCTCCAGCAGCTTTTTGGCCTGGACTATTTCCAGCCTTTGCTTAAACAAAGGGCCGTCCACTACCAGGGTATGGTATTCGCCGGCTTCACCGCAGGGCGTCAGGGAAACGGTCTTGCAGAGTTCCAGCAAATCTTGAACGAAGGTCGCATCCACTTTTCTGCCCACCCATTCCTCTCCCAGGATATCAGCCCGGGTGAGGACTACAGTGGCGACAAAACCGGAGTCCACGAACTCATGAAGAAGTTTCTCCTGCTTTTCTCCCCACAGGGGCAAATGCGCCTGCAAACCGGATTCCCGGCAGACCCGCTCCACCCAGATCCGGTGGTCCTCAAAGTCAATATCACCGAAGACTCCGAGGGTGACACCCTCCTCCCGGAGTGAAGAGAGGACCTTTTTGAAATTGATCTTATAATTTTCGTTGGAGGTCGGCTGCTGGATAACGGGAATCCCCAGGCCCTCCGCCTGCATCCTGACCCACCGGGCGGGAAGGTGATGGCTCCAGGATAGCTGGCCGTCTTCGGTAACCATATTAACCAGGCAACGTACCTGATAGCCTGCCTGCACGGCCCGGTAACAGGGCTCCAGGAAACGAACGCTTTTTTCATTTTTTTGGTCCCTTATCGGCACTTATCCGTAACATGGGAGACGTCATTCAACAGGCTGAGTATAGCCGTCTCGGGATGGGTCTCGACTATACTGAGCGAGGCCAGGTCAAGGCGGATATTCCAGCGGCTCTTCATCTCCAGGTCCAAGAGCTGACAGATCAGGCTGCGCAGGACACCGCTATGCGCCACCACCAGAATGACATCGCCGGCGGCGTGCAGTGCCAGGCGCCTTTTAAATTCAGTGATCCGTTTCTCTAATTCAATCAGGCTTTCGCCTTCCGGATAGGCCAGCTGCGGATCGTGCCTGATCCACATCTCTGCTATTTCAGGATATTGATGATGCACCTCGGCAAAGTTCAACCCCTCGATCTTGCCAAAATCAATTTCTTTCAATTCAGGGCAACCGATTACCCCCAGTCGATGAAGGGAGGCGATAGTCTGAGCGGTCAACATCGCCCTTTTCATTATGCTGGAATAAACGTAATCAATTCTTTCAGTCGCCAGACGATCGCGCAATTGCTCTGCCTGTCTTAAACCGATAGGCCCCAGCCCCACGTCAGTCCGGCCCCAGTAGCGCTGGGAGCTCAGATTCTCAGTCTCCCCATGTCTAACCAGAAATAACTTGGCCAAATTCTCTCCCTCTCAAATCAGCCAGTGTTTAAAGGCCAGCATGGTGACCACCAATAAGGCGCTGACGGTAGCCACCTCGTTAAGGGCGCCGTAGGTATCCCCCGTGAGACCCTTTAACTGCCGCTTTAAATAGACTGAT
>JAGDMY010000206.1 GCA_017860765.1 Chloroflexota bacterium
CCATAATATATAAACGCGGCCTGATGAAGGTATTGATGTCCACCAGCATGGCGGCAAAATCATAGGGGTCGGCCATTTTGACATGGAACTGGCCCTTTAATATCCCCGGAATACAACCGAACTGGTTTTTAACGCAGCCGGTGAACCTGGTGAGACCGTGGGTCTTCAATTTTGGCAGGCTGACCACGCCATCGGCTTCCAGTATGCCGTTGGCGAAGACGAAGACCCTGTTCAAGAGAGCGGTCTTATGGACGACTTCCCGGCCATGATCAAAATCAGCCAGCTCCAGCCCGAGCTCGTCACCCGCTGCCTTTAATTTAGCCCTTGCCAGGTTGAACTCACAGCTCCCCACGGCGGAAGAGTCCCCGTAGGTTACCCTGGCCCCCGCTTCCAGAAACAATCTGGCGGCGGCTTTGAAGACGGCAGGATGGGTGGTGACGCACCTGTCAGGACCTGACCCTATCAGCACATTCGGTTTTAGGACTATTTTCTCAGCGGGCTTGACGAAGTTCGCTATGCCCCCCAGCAGCGTGATACCTCTTTTTACCGCGGCCAATACCATTTCATCGGCGTATTGGTCGCATCTTACCAGGGCTACTTTTGATTTCTGCATTTATTGATAAGGTTTTGGTTGCATCCCAAACTGGTTTGTGATTCCAATTTTGTTCACCTATAATTATAAAGCAATATTATGAGATATCAAAAAGAAGACGGTTTCCCCGACCGGGGTTTCCCCGCTTAATGTCGGGTCCATCTCTTCGAGATGCCACAACAGCCACCCGGAGCCAATTTTACTACGGTTGGGTTATTGTGGGCATCTCCACCCTGCTGCTGGCCATAACCTACGGCCTGATGTACTCCTACAGCGTCTTTTTCAAGCCCCTGGCGGAATTTTTTCAATGGGATAGAGAGACGGTCTCATTAATATATTCGGCTTCGTTATTTATACGGGGCGCCGCTTCCATCGGGATAGGCTGGCTGGCGGACAAGTACAGCCCGCTTAAAATCATGGTCATCTGCGGTTTCCTGGTTGGTCTGGGGCTGGCCCTGTCCAGCCAGGCCAGCACTCTCTGGCAGTTCTTCGTCACCTATGCTCTGATAGAGGCCATCGGACTGAGCGGGGCCTTTGGCATCGGTACCGCGGTGGCTTCCCGCTGGTTTACCAGGAACCGGGGGCTGGCTATGGGTATTGTTTCCTCGGGCGTGGGACTGGGCACCCTGCTGATTGTCCCCGGTGCTGAGCGGCTGATCTCCGCCCTGGACTGGTCGCGGACATTTATCATCTTGGGCATCGCAGCCGGTGCGATATTGATAGTGGCCTCGCTTTTCCTGCGTCCGGCGCCTGCTTCCACACCCGCGGCCGGTAATATGACGGGCCTTGAAAGGCCGGCGTTAAAAACCTGGAGAGGGCCGCATAGCCCGGCCAGGGAATTGAATTTGGGAGGAGCCCTCCGCAGCTCCCGTATGATAACCATGATACTGGTTTTTGCTCTGCTCATTTTTTGCACCCAGATGGTGATCGTGCACCTGGTCAACTATGCCACCGATATCGGAATCTCTCCACTGGTAGCGGCCACCTTCGTGAGCCTGATGGGGTTCTCCAGTATCGGAGGACGCCTGGCTATGGGGGTAGGAGCGGATAGAATCGGCCTCCACAATTCACTGATATTGTGCTGCATCCTGGCCGTATTATCGATGGTTATACTGCTTTTTTCCGGCCCTCTCTGGACATTTTATTTGTTCGCTGTGATCTTCGGTTTCGCCTATGGCGGAGAAGTGCCCCAGATCCCCCTGTTTGTGAGCCGGTTTGGCGGGACAAAATCCATGGCGACCCTGATCGGATTGACGCTCTTTGTGGGAAATATCGGCGGAGCGCTAGGCCCCTGGCTGGGCGGCAAAATTTTCGATGCATCTGCCAGCTATTATCCAGCTTTTCTCGTGGGGACCCTTTCCATCACTCTGGCTCTGATATTAGCGTTGATCCTGAAAAGGCAAAACCGGACTTCAGCCTGATCGATACTCAGGGTGCACAAAGGCCTCTTGATTCTTCTTGCGCTTAAAGTTAATATTTTGACGTAGTGGTGAATATTCGGAACAATCCACCCTGCCGAACCTCTTTGATCTGGGCTGGAGTTACAGGTCTGGGCCTGGTCATTATCTTCATCCCCAGGATTATAGGGATGGAAGGGTTTAAAGGCGGGTTTGCCCTCTCGCTGCTGGGCGGGTTTATGGCTTTCGCCGGACTCATTGCCACCCTCATTTTCCTGCGACTGGCGGTCTACCTCGGCCGTATTACAAATAAAAAGAACCTTTTAGCCCACTGGAGCTATACCCGCGAGGAATGGAAGGATTATACGGAGAAAGAACATGTCGGGGAAGTTGCGGCCGGGAAAAGCACTTTCATTATAATCGCCGTTATTACCGTCCTGATCGGCCTGATCTTCTGGGTGATCGAGAGGGATAATCCGCTGGTGATCGCTTTCATAGTGCTGGGAATCATCGCGGTCTCAGGTCTGGCGGCCTACATTTCCACCAGGACAAACCGCAATCAGAATAGAAAATACCTTGGTGAGGCTTACATCTCCCTGGACGGGGCCTATCTGAACCGCCAGATCCACCTCTGGAGAGGACTCGGAAACCATCTGGAAACTGCGGCCTATGACGATAGCCTTCCTTCCGGGCCCAGAATGGTCTTTAATTATTCTTCCCCATCCCGGGGAGAGCTCTACCATTCCACCGCCCGGATTCCGGTACCTCCGGGCCAGGAGGAGGCGGCCCGCAATATCGTAGCCAGGATCACTGAGGCCCACATTTCCAGACCAGCCGTAGGAACTTAGAGCCAGGGGGATTAAAGCGCTGATTATTTGAGCGGAATGCGGCTCTCGCAGGGGACCCCGACCTGGCAAAACCCGCAGCCGATAATATCGGTGCCGATATAGTCCGGCAGGAGGCCGGCCTGCCTGGCTTTTTCTTTCATTTCAATCAGGCAGTTGAAGCATTTAACCTTGTCATGTCCCTTTTCGCTGATGGCACCGCCCGGGCAGCGCTGAATGCATTTCCCGCATTTGGCCCCGCTGTAAAAAAGGCAATTCGAGCGGAAGCCGGCATAAGGCCGGGGACTGGCGGGCAAATCCAGATTACAGACTACGCTCCCGGCCCGGATGGCGATCCCTCTGGCAGTAATAAAGCCGTCGCTCAGACCGAAAGTACCCAGCCCGGCAGCATAGGCGATGTGCCGCTGCGACCAGCGGGAGGCCTTGCCCTCAGGCAGATCTACCATCTCAAACCATTTCGTCAACTCGGGGGCCACTGCGATAAGTCCCATCCCCTCCAGCATGACCACGAGATAGCGGGAAAGCCGGAAATTAAACTCCTGTCCTTCGAACCGGGCATAGTTCCATCTACGCGAGCAAATAGGAGCTGATTTCCGCATGCTCTGGCGGGTCCTGGCTGCTGCGGGCAGAATCCAGGAAATGACACTGACGCTGGACAGGTCCCGTTCTCCGAGGCCGCCGGTCCGGAGGTACCTTTCCAGGGCTTCCCGCGGGGTGACGTGGAAATCGCCGATTATCTGCTTATATTGCTGGAAAAGCGGGTCATACCCATCCGCAAAACCGACTAACGGCTCCTCCCAGATAGGCTCATCCGGGAAGATGCTGTACCGGTTGTTCGGGCTGTGGGCCACGTAGTCCCGGACAGCTCTCTCGATAAATTTAGCCGGATTATTGGCGAACCGCGCTCTCTCTGCTGAAGTGGGAAACATCTTAACCTCCGTAACTTAGATAGAATCCAACAAGACGGACCTCTAAACTGGGAGAGGGGAGTTATCAAATGGTGACGAGGGAGCCGCAACACCCTCGTCAATGACGATGGATAGAACATA
>JAGDMY010000207.1 GCA_017860765.1 Chloroflexota bacterium
GTGGCATGTTAGACCGCTACACCACGGGGCCTTAAAGGGGATACTGAGGCTGACTTAGAAGCCCAATTAATGAGTGTATCAGGGACTATCCTCCCTGTCAAGTTAACCTGACCTTTTTGAATTTGAAATTACCCATCGGGGGCTAACTCCGAGGAGGACGATCTCATAGCCTAATTTTCAAATGGACAACAGCGGGTTTTCTACTAAAAAATAAGGAAGAGGAAGAAGAGATTGGTTTAAGAATTTATTCCGGGGGTCTGCAGCAGACAATTCGCATTTTCAATTGGCTAATTCACGGTCGAAACGGATTTGCCGTTGATTCTAAATAACCGCTTGAACATTTCCAATAAACTGCCATTATGGTGTTCGCCATCCCGGGCTTGGGCTGTTTGGAGAATAGCCTGATGGAGGTCCTCCTGAGAACGCTGGAGGCTTTCCAGGCCGGACTGGATGCCTTTTAAGGTTGGCTCTAGATAGTCTATGGCAGTCCTGTAGCGGTTGGCCTTTTCCAGCTCCTGGTGAGCCTGGTTGATTTTCTCCAGCAGTTCCGCAGCGATTTGTTTTTCGTGTTCGAGCAAAGTGGCCAGACAGGCTTTCTCTGACTCTACAGCCTGCAAACTGTTTTCTATTTCCTGGAGTTGCTGGTTTTTTTCAGCTTCGAGAGAACTTAATCTGGCCTCAGCTTCTTTCATAAGCTGGGCCTTCTCCGACTCTGCAGTCGCCAGCATGCTGTTCAACCTGTCTGTCAGCTGGGCCTTTTCCGCTTCAAGGGCCTCGGCCCTTGAACCGCTCTCCTGGAGCGCGGTGTTGAGCCTTCTGGCTTCCATCTCCAGCTCCAGCCGGAGGGTCTCCATGCAAGCCGCGCAACGGGCATCTGAAGGCCGCTCTATCTTCTTGCCGCATCCGGCACACACAAGAGCATTGCTGCTCCTCCGGCTGGCCCGGCACTCCCTGCAATGCACAGGCTGAGTGTAACCCCTTTGCTGATAAAACTGCTGCTCGGATTCACTAAAAACGAACTGCTTTCCGCATTGACGGCACGTAAGCATGATTTCAGACTCGGACACCAACCACACACCTCCGCTGTCTTATAAGCTTATCGTAGCAGACAAATGTTAAGATCCTGTTAAGGCCTTATGCAGATGTCCCTGAAAAGGTCAACGAGCTGCGAGGGAAATTTCTCTAAGCAGGGGTATTATTTACGCGATTCGGCATCCCTTTGGCACCACGGTCAAAACCGGGACTGTGGAGTGGCTCACCACTTTATCCGCGACGCTGCCGAAAGCCCAGCGGGAAATTCCTGATCTGCCGTGTGAGCTAATAATAATCAGGTCGATGTCGTTATCCCGGGCATATAACAAGATCACCTCGGGGGTTTTTTGGTCCGGCCCTTCCTCCAACAGTTCGGTCTTCACGTTAAGGCCGGCGTCTTGGAGCTTTGAGCTTTGTCGCGTCAGATAATCTAAAACCGGTCGAATGATTCTCTGCCGTTTTTTCTCTTGTTCAGCGGAGGCAATGGCTTCCGCCATGGGTAACCCCCAGCTGTCTGTTTGAGGCAGGTTTAGGTCCATCACGGTTAATAGTACCACCTCGGCTGTCCCACAACTTGAGGCAATCTCTCTAACATGCTGCAAGGTACACTCTGCGAGGTCTGATCCATCCAGCGGGGCCAATATTTTCTTATACATGCTTCACACTTCTTATTTCTTATACCGAAAACCTGTTACTTTCATTATATAGAAGGGAACCATTAAATGGTGGAGGTAAGATTTTGGCCGAACCGGGGTGGCCATGCATAGCGCTAGAGATGTCTGGAAGAATGGGATGCCGGAAATAATTGTTGATGCCCCCGGAGTTTCCCGGTGGACAGGGGACCTCTATTCTGGTTTAGCTGGGCTGCCCTGGATCAGGATTCTTTAGGTCCAATGCTATCCGCGTTCTGGGCATGTCTGACCGCATCCTGATAGCTGATCAGACCGCGGCGGTGGAGGTCTACCAGGGATTGGTCAAGGGTCTGCATGCCCATACTTTGCCCGCTGTGCAAGTAGGTGGATATCTGGAAGCTCTTTCCATCCCGGATGAGGTTCCGGATGGCCGGGGTAGCCACCAGGACCTCTACGGCGGGTACCACGCCAGTACCGCTCGCGGCGGGTATCAGGTTCTGGTAGAGAATACCCAGGAGGACCGTAGAAAACTGTAACCTGATTTGCGCGTGCTGGGAGGCCGGAAAGGCATCAATAAAGCGGTCGATCGCCTGAAAGGTGCTGGGAGTATGCAGGGTGGTCATCACCAGGTGGCCGGTCTCGGCAGCAGTCAGGGCAGTGGCCATGGTCTCCAAGTCCCGCATCTCTCCTATTAGAATGACATCGGGGTCCTGTCTTAAGACGTGTTTCAGACCGCTGGCAAAGCATTGGGTATCCACACCCACCTCTCTCTGGGAAAAGGTGCACTTATCATCGTGAAACATGTATTCTATGGGGTCTTCGATGGTTATGACATTCCTCTCCTGTTGCGTGTTGAGATAACTCAACATGGCCGCCATCGTAGTGGACTTGCCGCAGCCGGTGGGGCCGGTTAGGATCAGCAGTCCATCCTTTTTCATTACCAGATCCTTGCATACCGAAGGCAAACCCAGTCCTTCTACGGTAGGTACGTCGGTCCTTACCAGGCGGAGGACCAGGGAAACCGTGCCAGTTTGAAAATAAGCATTCACCCTGAACCGGGAAATGCCTGGATCCTCGTAAGCAAAATCAAGCTCTTGATCACGGTAAAAGGTGTCCCTCTGCTCGCGTGAAGTGATTTCCTCCAGGAACTTGGCAGTGTCATCCCCGGTGCACACCGGTAAATCCGTGACAACTTTTAGTTTCCGGTGTATGCGGAAGGCAGGGGATACCCCGGCCTTGATATGCACATCCGAGGCATGTCGCTCGGCCGCCAGTTTCAATATCTCATGGATATCGAGTTCCTTGATATTCAATTCTGCCAGAAGATTGCTCGCCATTCGAGTCCTCCGTGTCTACATTATCAAAGTAGTAGTACCTATTATGAACGACTCGAATCTATTTGGGGATAGGCCGATGGTAACGCGTCGTGATGGTATTTTAGTAATATATAATCTCGATTGAAAGCAGAGGCCCGCCTAACCTTATCCTATTTCCAGAACCCTCTGGCCACTTCGGAGCCCGAGGCGGTCCATGGCTTTAACTGCCGGCCGTTGGCAGGCAGCGGCTCTTGCCCGGTTTATATACAATTTTTAAAAATTGTATTGGCCCGAACATTTCCAGAAAGCCGCATTACCTGTCGTGATATTCAGGTTCTTCATGGAACCAAAGTACCGGGGCTTATGTGACCTTTGATTCATTGTATTCGCCCGGCGATAAGGTAAAATAAAATCCTCCATATGATTATTAGATCCAGTATTAGGAGGAAACATGACCACTACATTGGGAAAGCCACCTCTGGAGGAAACGGTTTACGAAAGCCGGGCTGCCTTTAAAAAAGACCTCGAGTTAAACCTGTGGTGTCATTTCGAAAACGCTTTCTGGCTCAAGATTAAACCCAGGAAGGCTTTGCCCTGGTATGGATCGGATATGGAAGCGACCTTATCCCGGATTCTAAAGTATTAAACTCTGAATCTCCCATTATTTCCGCATCTGGTTTTTCACTTGTCCCGGGTTGGTTTGCCGGTTTAAGAATCTCCCTAATACTGATGATTACACAAGAGGCACTCTGAACAAGAATCGATTACCGTCAAGGTTGGTCAAACAAATTTACAGTTGAAAGGCGGGCATTATGCAAGATAATATTGTTAATACTCGGGAACAATATTACACCTGGGACATTTTCCGCAAGGACCTGGAACTAAACTTCGGTCATTTAATCGTCATTCTTAGAGTTCCTCGGTTCTCGTTGATATAGCGATTATCCCCCGTTGTTTTTCTTATTTCACGCCTATTTTGGGCTATTGGGATCCGGACTTCTCTATGCCTTAAGTACTGCCTCCTCACAGTACCCTTGACCTATTCCAATAAATACCCGCTATAACTAAAATTATGTTTATTGAAGATAGGTAAATTTAATTGAGTTTAAGTAAGGAAGGTGCAATGGAAAATACGATTTGTAATGTTCGTGAGCAATATTATGCCTGGGACATTTTCAAAAAAGACCTGGAGTTAAATCTGGGGCATTATGTGCCCATCAGCCTGTGGATCCAGATGAAACCCAAGAAGCCTTTACCATGGTCGGATGTTGATTTGAAAGAGACCCTGTCATACATTGAAAAGACGGACCAATCTTTAGCCTGATAGCGCTTGGGGCTGACATTCCTTTCAGATTTATATTTCTCCTGTTATTGAAGAGGGGTAAAACTTGAAAAAGGTTTTACTCCTTTTCTTTTGTAGGTAAATCCGAGGCATTTGACTATCGTTTTAAAATTGAACTTGAAGGCCAACAGCGGGAGGGAGTAGTATAAAGGATTGTAGGCAAAATAAGATAGTGTGCAGATTTGATCCAAGGAAATAACAAGGTCACCCTGTTTATTAATCACTCCTACCCCGGGGGGGCGACTATTTACGTCAATAAGTTGATAGAGGAGCGCCTGGCCCGGGGTGAAGCGACGATGTTACTCACATATGACCTGGCAGCCCATCAACTCAAGCTCATCAGCTGGACCGGCGGACAAAAGATTGAATTTAATATCTCCGTTCCAAGCGAAGTCGAAACCCTGTTAGAGAAGGAAAATATCGGAGAGGCCTTCTACAATAATCTGGTGACTTTCCCCGAACCTTTAGAAGTCGTCAAAATGGGATGCCGCCTGAAACGCCGCCGCAATTGTTCCCTGGTTTTCGCCATCCATGACTACCACGCTCTATGTCCCTCCTTTAACCTGCTGACGACCGAAGGTAAATTCTGCAATTTGCCGGATATGGCAGCCTGCCGGGGCTGCCTTCCGGAT
Organism: Chloroflexota bacterium; assembly: GCA_017860765.1. The sequence continues at coordinate 4,955 of JAGDMY010000207.1, forward strand.
AATTTTCATGTCCATGTCAGAACCTCAGACAGCTATGACATCGATGCCTGGAGAAAGACCTGGCGGGGTGCCTTCAGGCTGGCGGATAAGGTAGTCGTTTTTTCAGATAGTTCCCGGTCATTGCTGAAGAAAACCTACCCCTTCCTGCGGACAGAGCAAGTTGCTCTGCAGCCG
>JAGDMY010000208.1 GCA_017860765.1 Chloroflexota bacterium
CGGTCTAAAGATTGGTGACAATGTTTCTGTAATGTTGAACCCCGAATCGATTCATGTTTTCCGAGAGTAACGCGAACATTTTTTTGCTCCCCAGGTATATTTCAGCGAAGTTGATTTTGTCCTATATCAAGGCCGAAAACTATGATTTAGGTTTGATTTTTTAGATTATAATGATAGATATCAGGGGTTAGCTCAGGAGGAAGAAGATGAAACTCAGCGCGCGCAATATTCTCAAGGGAAAGGTGGTTAAAGTCACCCCGGGGGCAGTTAACTCAGAAATTATACTAGAATTGCCCGGTGGAGCCCAGGTGGTATCTATCATTACTAAAGATTCAGCGGAGAACCTGGGTTTGGCGGCTGGAAAAACTGCCTATGCCATTATAAAGGCCTCCAATGTTATGATTGGAGTAGATTAATCCGGGTTGCTTTGAGGAGCCTTGCGGAAGGTTTTATTTTCGCCTTAGCCTGTCGTGCATATGACTTTCTTCTTATGAAGCGTACTCAAGGCTGAGCTTGCTGATGCGTTTGGCCAGGGCCGCAATTGTGAGAATGGGTGGATTTCCTAAAGAGTTGGGGAACAAAGAAGCGTCGGAGACGTAGAGGTTGGCAGGAAGCCGCTCATGGTGCAGGGTGAGGGACTCTTTTTCGGTCAGCGGCAGCGTTCCTCCGGGATGGCCGGCATTGAGCGTCCCCAGGAATATTTCGTCATCTTTCTTGCCCAACCGGTGAAGAATATCCAGGCAACAGCCAACTCCTTCCTTTAGCCGGGCTTTATCAATTTCCGTGAGGGACTTTCTCACTCCTTTTCGGGAAACTTCTCCGGTGTTGCTGTCCGCCAGTTTAATCATGAGGCTGAAAATATCCCCGGCAGGATATTTCCATCCGGGATTGAAAAAGTAACTCAAGAAATCAAAATACGGTGAAATTATGTAGTGCTCCTTCTGGACCACAAAAGGCATAGGCATTTCCCGGTTTTGCCTTGAACTATCCCACCTGGCAGCTACACACAGGACAGGGTCCACAAAAAGGCTGGCATGGCATTCCAGGTTGGATTGTTGCAGGACCAGCGGGGTACCCAGGCCACCGGCGGCCAGGACGACTAAATCCGCGGGATAAAACCGGGTGTGCCAGCCTTGAGTGGCAATTACTCCCTTAGCCCTGGAGTTCTCAATCACCACTTTTTGCACTCTGCACCCGGAAATAAGGTCAGCTCCATTCTCCAGGGACTGTCTGAGGAATTCCCGGCTGTCCCATTTAGCCCCGTAAGCACAGCCTAAAACACATTTTCCGCACCCTAAACACTTTTCGAGCCTTATCATCTTGGGAGTTGGCTGCGGGTGCAGTCCCATGTCCTGGCAAATACCATAAACTTCGCGGGTCAGGGCATGCCATTTTTTCTGGTGGTCGGCAGATATGGGAATTTCCTGGGAAAGCTCCTGAAATTCGGCATCCAGGTCGATACCGATGGCTCTCAGGTCCCGGTCCTGGCGCATGGCATTGCCGGCGCTGAGGGTGGTGGTCCCGCCCTGACCTATACCATTTACCAGAACCATCTTATCTCCGACTTTGCCGATCTTCATGGCGGGGAAGATCCACTGGATTTGTTTTTCATTGAAAAGCACCCCAGTTTTCTTCACCTTTTCAATAAATTTCAGGTCTCTGGTGAATGGGTAGAAGGAATCCCCGGCCTCCAGAACGGTGACCTGAAATTTGCCCTGCAGCTCTTTGGCTGCGGTAGCACCCCCCGCCCCGGTTCCGACTACAATAGCTTTTTTCATTTTTACCTCCCCGGTGCCTCAAGGTAGGCGCGGCAACACTCATGCCCCTCGGTGATGCGTTGAGTAAAACGGAGTCTACCACCGCCCGAAAGCCCCCACAATAACCCTTCATCCAGGGACGAAATCAGCTGACAGACAGAACTGGAATAATATGCGCTGAAGAAACAGCGATCAATGACGATATTTCCCTCGTTATCTCCCTGAAACCCGATTTTGAGCAGACTATAAATAAGCCTGCCCATCTCCATCATTTCCCATGAGGAGCAAATATCGAAGTCCTTTTTGAATTGCTGACCGATTCGACAGGCATTCTGGAACAGCCGGGATTGCACGATTAACTCATTGCCCTGCTGGATGGATGCGGCTGCTTGCTCCCTGGTAAATTCCGCATAAAGTTTTAAACTGGCACCATAAGAGAGGCCTCTGGTTGAGGGTGCGGCGGCCCGAAAGGCCCCGGCGGTAGCCTCCATGAGCATCGCCAGTTTACGCTGTTGAATAAACTGCGGGATGTATATCTTGGCTGCGGCTAGGAGTAAGCCCATTCTGTTTTCCTCATTTTAAAATACAGGGCCAGGACGACCAGCCCAATCGCGCCATCGATGATGAAATTGGCCAGAAAAATCAGGTAATGGGCCTGGAGCAGGAATAAAGCCAGGGAAAGGACGCAGGAAGCTAACTTGGCATGGATTAAGAGCAGTGGGAAGTAGTGATTGTCCGGATGCTTGAACATTAAGAAAGCCAGACCGGATACCAGGTACATATAGGCCACCGCTAAAATCAGGTAAAAGCTCCCTCCACCCGCCGGGGATTGCGGCAGGCCAAGGGGAGAAGAAAGGCTGTTGAAAAACAGCATTACCTTTTCCGGAAGACCCAGAAAAAGGGCTCCCGTAATCGCAAATAACAGCATCAGTATCAAACTTATGTCCTTATAGAACCTCATATCGTCTCACCTACCCTGGAGCTGTAGCTTCCCGGCGCAAGGGTTTTTTGTTCAGCCCCGGTTCCGTAGTACAGCTGGTTGAATTTGGCTAATCCGCCGAAGCGGACCTCCTTCAGCATTCTCAAAGTCTCTAACTTGCAAAGGGTCTTCTGGCCCGTGGAATATCTCTGCAGCAGGCGATAGTTTTTATTGATAAAACAGCCGTCGTCGGAGGTAAAATGTTTTTTCATCTCACCAAAGATGGCCCTTACTGAATCGGTCTGGACGTTGCCGAAGCTCAGGGGGGTGAACACGCAGGGACTCACTTCTCCGAAGGCATCCACGTAAATCATTTTGTTTCCGGCATTGCAGCCGAAGCACTCTTTTCCTTCAAAATGCCCCAGGTAGTTAACCGTCATTTTGCCCTCTGCGTTATAGCGGTCCTGCAGTTCTACCAACTTCAGGCGGTCTGCCTCGGAAATAACCAGATCACTATCCCAGAAGGCTTCCAGTGATGGTTTGACTTCACTCAACCAGGCTTCGTGAATATCCAGCCCTTTAAGAAAATGCAAAAAACCTTCCACCTGATCGCGCCGAATCATCTCCCTGGATAAGACTGCTGACACGCCTACCTGGATTCCCCCGACGCTCTGGAATATCTCGATGGCCCTCAGCGCCTGCCGGAAGGCCCCGGGGTATCTTCTACCGCGGTCATGTTTTTCTTCTTCCCAGTGGTCCAGGCTGACTGAGACCGAGAAGAGGCCGGCGTTTTTCAGATCAGCGGCCTTCTCCGGGGTGAGGGTACAGCCGGTAGTAAACAGCTTCACCGCGCAGTCGCCGGATACGCTCTCGGTAATTTCAGCGATATCTTTGTTGAGCAGCGGCTCGCCGCCGGTCAAGCCAAGCCAGACTACCCCCATTTCTTTCAATTGCCGTGCCACCTTCTTGATGGTCTCCTTACTCATCGCCTGCCCCTTGCGGTTGCGGTTGTAGCAGTATTCACAGTTCTGAGGGCAGGCATTGGTGATACCGATCTGGGCATGGGAGGGGCCCCGGGTCTTAGCCAGGAGATGTTCTTTGACAAAGCGGGAGTAAGCCTGGCTGTTCAGGGGAGGCAAATGAGAATGCAGTATCAGGTTGCGGCCGACCTTTTGGACCTGGAACTTGCTCATATACCCG
>JAGDMY010000209.1 GCA_017860765.1 Chloroflexota bacterium
AATCCCGATGCCGCCGCCTATGAGGCTCAGCACGCCTGATTCGAGCAGGAATTGCACCAGAATATCCCGGCGTTTGGCTCCTACCGCTTTGCGGATGCCGATTTCCCGGGTCCGCTCTGTGACGGATACCAGCATAATATTCATAATTCCGATGCCGCCCACTACCAGGGAAATTCCGGCGATGGCTCCCAGGAAAAGGCTGAAGACTCCGGTTACCTGGTTGATGATACTTACTATCTGCTGCTGGCTGATAACTGAGAAGTCATTTTTTTCATCGCCGGTCAGACGATGGCGCCTTCTCAGGATGCTGGTAATCTCGTCCTGGGTATCCGGCATGACCTCTGTGCTTTTGACCTTGATGGCTATTTGCTGGATAGCATCTTCGCCGGAAGCCGTGCGCTGGGGAAACAAACGGGTCTGGAAGGTAGTGATGGGGACATAAATCACATTATCCATGCTGATCCCCATCATGGAGCCGCCCACCGCCTCCAGAGTACCGATGACATTAAACCGATAGCCCTTTAATTTGATAGTCTGGCCCACCGGGTCCCGGGTACCGAAAAGGGCACTGGCGGTCTCAGGACCCAGGACCGCAGTCAGAGTTCTAGCAGACACGTCGTGCTGGGAAATGAACTGTCCGGAAGCCACGGTATGGTTCATTACCGTCAAATATGCCGGGGTGACACCTTCGATAACAGCATACTTGTCTTCTGTATTGGTGCTGGCCTGGACGAAAGTTTCATTGGAAGGGGCAATGGCGACAACTCCGTAAGCCTTTTCAATGGCCCCAGCATCATCCAGGGTAAGGCTGGGGGTAGTAAAGGATATCCCGGCCATACCGGTCCCTTCTCCCGAGGTGGGGACTACTGCCAGTATGTTGGTCCCTAAACGGTCATATGTTGATAGGATACTGGCTTGAGCTCCTCTTCCCACAGACATGAGGGCAATAACGGACCCTACTCCGATAATGATGCCCAGCATCGTCAAAACGGAGCGGAGCTTATTAGTAAATAAGGACCTGATTGCTACTGCAAAATATTCCAGAATATTCAAATCCAGCCACCCATCCCATTGATCAATTTAAAGTATTATTCCGCAGTCAGGATTAAAGATAGGAATTGGGAGTTCTCAGGTTGCATGGGTAACCGTCCCCGCTATTTTTTGATCGCTGACCACCCTGCCGTCCATAACCCGGATGATCCGGTGGGCCTGCTGGGCAATATCCGTCTCATGGGTCACCAGCACCACTGTCATCCCATCCAGGTGGAGCTTGTGAAAGATGCCCATGATCTCGGCAGAGGCCAGAGTGTCCAGATTCCCGGTAGGTTCATCTGCCAGGATCAGAGAGGGGTTGTTGATGAGGGCCCGGGCAATTGCCACCCTCTGCTGCTCGCCTCCGGACATTTCGGTGGGTTTATGGTGGATTCTTTTTCCCAGCCCCACTCTTTCGAGGGCATCTACCGCTCTTTTGCGTTTTTGTATTACACCGCTGTATACCAGTGGCAATTCTACATTGGCTAAAGCATTGATGCGGGGCAGGAGATTATATTGCTGAAAAACAAAGCCAATTTTTTTGTTTCTCAGGACAGCTAAACTGTCATCATTTAGCCGACCCACATCAATGCCTTCCAAAAAGTACTGGCCCGAGGTGGGTTTATCCAGGCAGCCGATGATATTCATTAAGGTCGATTTGCCTGAGCCTGAGGCCCCAATTATAGCCACCATCTCCCCGCCCTGAATGGACAGGTCAACGCCCTTGAGAGCAGGAACTTCTACTTTCCCCATGCGGTATACTTTGGTAATGCCCTTAAGTTCAACCACTCTCCCTCTATCCTCCGAATAAGCTAGTACTCTGGGGATTCCGCGTAATAACCACCGTATCGCCCACGTTAATCCCGCTGCTGACCTCGGTAGTGACTCCGTCACTCAGACTGACCTTTACCGGTCGGGTTTCAATTTTTTGATCTACCATCACGTCTACCACGGAATTTCCCTGGGCGTCCTCTTTGATTGCGCGGCTGGGAATCAACACCACACCTTTATGTTCGGTGGTGATAACATCGACGGTGGCGCTCATACCTGTTTTAACTTCAGGGGGCGGTGGGTTGCTGAAAGCTATTTTAACTTCGTAAACCACGACCCCACTGTTTTGAGCGTTGGCAACCGGTACCATGGAAATTGATTTTACCGTACCCTCGTATTGAGTGCCGGGAGCGGAATCCAGATTAATTATGACTTTCTGTCCGAGCTTTACCCCGGCAATGTCTATCTCATCTATCTGAGCTACGACTTGAATGCTGTTTAGATCGATAAGGTAAATAGGAGTTGACATGCTGATAGTAGAGGGTGGCAGCATGTCACCTTCTTTGATATCTACTGTAACCGCGGTACCGGCAATTGGCGCTGTGACTGTGGCATCACTCAGGTTTTTCTGCGCCACCTGAACAGCTTTGGTAGCCTGTTCTACCGATTGGGTGGCTTGCTGGACATTTTGTTTAGCCAAATCCAGGTTCTGTTTGGCCTGATCGACCGACTGCTGGGCGGATTCGACCTGCAGCTGCTTCATACGGACATCTTCCACGGTCAGGCGATCATAAGTCTGGCCCATAATGTTGTAGGTTAAAGCCCCCTGGCCCTGATACTCGTCATTGTCCAGCAGGTCGGCCAGCTTCTTGTTCTGGTCATTTAACTCGGTCCGATAGCTGTTGATCTGGCGGGCCCAGTAGTCCGCCGCGTCCCGTTCACTGGTAGCCAGGGTCTCCTGAATCCTCATTTCGGCTATCTGGATTTTCCACTGGATCTTGGTAATCTCGTCCTTGATGTCACTGACTGCCTTAGTGCGGTCCAGGTTAAACTGAGCTGCGGCCAGGCCGGTCTCCGCCTGGGTGATAGAGGACAGGGCTTGAGTTTGCACCACCTGGGTCTGAATCAAGGCGGTTTGAGCCTGGGCTTGGGCTACCTTAGCCTGGGATAGGGTTAATTCCAGGTTATCGGTATCGAGTCTGGCCAGGATTGTGCCCTGGGCGACTGAATCGCCTTTTTTAACGGGAAGTTCTTTTATCTTGCCGGAGGAGCCGAACGCCAGTTTGGCATCGTTGTCATAGATGGCCTTTCCAGTTCCATTTACCTTGACCGTCAGGTCGCCCCGGGATACGGTTATCCCCTGGCCAGATTGGTCCTGCTGGCCGGAAAAACCGCAGGCTGCCGAAGCAGTCAAAACGATTATCAAAGATACTGCTGCTAGAATCTTCCAAAGCTTCATGATGTGCCTCCCATTTTCGTATGCGATTGTGTTTCTCTATGATTTACATTTTAAGCTCGATTGGGTTTGGGTACACCCTGCATAAGGGGGGATTAAGGTTGGACGCCGGATGGGTTTTTTCCTGGCCAGTTGACCAGGTCAGAAAACTCGTTGTGAAAAATAAAAGGGCCCCCCTTTCCGTGAAGTAGGAAGGGGGGTGGATATAGAGCGCAGTCGGTTTTTAGTATTTCCCTTCGACGGCATGGACCACCAGCTTGATGAATTCCACCAGAGCCCCGATACCAAAGCCCACCGCCAGGACGATCAGGGCTATGGGAAGGCCTATGGTAAGGATGTTAATCACTTCTGGATTCGGGATAGCACTGAAATCGAAAGGGAAGAGTGAGAGCAATGTTAAAATGGTAGCGACGCTGAAAACGTTCAGGACCACGTGCACTGCCCGGTTGAGTATATATTTGTCGAAGGCTATCAGGATAGAATGGCCTATGATAGACAGTACCAGCGTGGCTGTCAGTATCGGCAGCCAGGCCTGATATCCGGCCGTAACCACAGTGTATACGTGCCAG
>JAGDMY010000025.1 GCA_017860765.1 Chloroflexota bacterium
GGTCTGGACCTGGATGCTGTCCCCGGTTTGAAGCTGGCCTGAACTCTCTCTGGCTTGAATTTCCTCCATTCGCGGCGTATTAAGGGTCTTGACATATGGACTATAATTATATGTATTACTAAATAAAGGAGGAAAAGATGTCAACTGTATCTACCCCGACAATCAAGCCAGCTTACCCGGCGACTCTCGAAGTCGATTATCCTGAAGGGGGCCGGAACCGCCTGACCAGTTTTTTCCGCATAATTGTTGTAATACCTATAGCCATTATCCTGGGACTGTTGACCAGTGCTGCTATGCAATCGGGCAGTGGGAACCAGGCAGAGGGGTTGAGGGTGCTGGGTGCCGGTGGCATTTTATTTATGCCGCTGGTACTGATGATCCTCTTCCGCAAGAAATATCCCAAATGGTGGTTCGATTGGAACCTTAATTTGACCCGTTTTTCTTACAGGGTGAGCCTTTTTCTGGGTCTACTGCGGGATGAATATCCTTCGACCGATGAAGAACAGGCGGTACATCTCAATCTGGTCTATCCGGATGCCCGGACCCAATTGGGCCGCGGATGGCCTTTGATCAAATGGTTTTTAGCCATACCTCATTATATTGTTCTTTTTTTCCTTTACATTGGCGCCATAGTAGTTGGGATAATCGCCTGGTTTGCGATCCTGTTTACCGGTCGTTATCCCAGGGGGCTATTTGATTATACGGTGGGCGTCTCCAGGTGGGCTCTCAGGGTAGAGGCCTATGCTATTTTACTGATAACCGATCAATATCCTCCCTTCTCACTATCCTGACATCAAGGCGTGCAAGGGCGGCGATGAACACTGGCGCAATTCGCAGAATTGCGCCAGTTCCGTTTCAGGAGCTGCCCCAAAATTTATCCTAGAAATTAGGCTGGGGTTCAGTTATAATAACCCTGTCAGTCTGCTTCTTCAGAGGTAATTCCTTGGATATAGACCAGCTAAAGTCTCAAATTGTATCTGAAGTGGATAACCACCGCGATGAGCTTTTCGCTTTAAGCCGCAAAATTCATGATAATCCTGAAGAGGGTTTTCAGGAGTTCAAAGCCGCGGCCTGGCTCACGGATTTCCTGGGGGAACATGGATTCAGCGTCGAGCGAGGAATATGCGGCCTGCCTACAGCCTTTCGGGCGAGCTACGGGCAGGGTGGGCCGGTAATCGCCCTGATGGCCGAGTATGATGCTCTGCCGGATATGGGGCATGGCTGCGGCCATAACCTGATTGCCGCGGCCGGTGCGGGCGCGGGAATAGCATCCAGGCCCGCGGTAGACCACTGCGCAGGACAGGTAACCGTTATCGGCACACCGGCCGAAGAGCTTTATGGCGGCAAGGTGTCCATGGCTGAAAAGGGCGCCTTTGCCGACCTGGATGTGGCCATGATGGTCCATCCCGGGGGCCATGATGCTGCCTTCACGGAAGCTATGGCCTGTCAGGGACTGAGCGTGGAATTCTTCGGCAAAGCCTCCCACGCAGCAAGTCGCCCGGAAGCCGGCATCAATGCTCTGGAAGCCCTGATCCAGTCTTACAACTCCCTTAACTCTCTCCGCCAGCATATCAAATCGAAAGCGCGCATCCATGGCATCATCACGGATGGAGGACAGGCGTCCAATGTCGTCCCGGACCACAGCGCGGGCAGTTTCCTGGTCAGAGCGGCGGATGAGAATGACCTGGCAGAATTGAAGTCCAGGGTTTTGAATTGTTTTATCGGGGCAGCTACAGCTACCGGTGCCCGCCTGGAATATAAATGGGATGAGCGATGTTATGCACCCATGCTGAACAATTTACACTTAGCCAGATTATTTATTCGCAATATGAAACAGGTCGGGCGGAAGATGAAAATGGTGGAGCCGGCCAAAAGCTTCGGCAGCACTGACTTCGGCAATGTCAGCCAGCTGGTTCCGGGTATACATCCTTCAGTGGCGATAACCCCCCACCGGGGAGTAGTCAGTCACTCACCGCAATTCGCCGAGGCTGCTATTTCGGAGAAGGGCCTTGAAGCGATGCTGGAGGCCGCTAAAGCTATGGCTATGACGGCCGCCGACCTTCTGGCAGACCCGGCCTTGCTGACTGGAGTGAAGAATGAATTTCTCAGGCACAGGTAGTTTTATATAATGTTATAGGGGAAAGGTTGAATTATCGCGATGATAATTGCCGTAGATGCAGCGGGCGGAGACTACGCTCCCAACGAAATCGTTAAGGGTGCGGTCAAGGCTGCTAATGAATATGATGTGGATATTGTCCTGGTAGGGAAGAAGTCCCTGATCCATGTCACAGCCGCGCGGCAGATAAAAAATGCCCAGATTTCAATAGTAGACGCCAGCGAAATCATTGAAGCCGACGAGCATCCGATGAAAGCCGTGATCGCCAAGCCTGACTCTTCGATCGTCGTCGGCATCAACTTATTGAAGGAAGGAAGGGCCCAGGCTTTTGTTTCGGCAGGCAACACCGGAGCACTTTTTGGGGCAGCCTTCCTGAAGCTGGGTTTGATCGAAGGCATTGAGCGTCCGGCTATTGCAGCCATATTGGATATCACCGGCTCGACCCCGGTGCTGATTATCGACGCCGGGGCTAATGCCGACTGCAAGCCACACTACCTGGTCCAGTTTGCCGAAATGGGGAATGCCTTTTCTAAAAAAGTCATCGGCATCGAATCACCCCGGATAGGCTTGCTCAGCAACGGAACGGAGGATATTAAAGGCAATCGCCTGGTCATCGAAAGCCATGAACTGATAAAAAATGCCGCCTTAAATCTGAACTTCATCGGCAATATCGAAGCCAATGAGATTCCCAAGGGCAATGTTGATGTGGTGGTGACTGACGGGTTCACAGGGAATGTGGTCTTAAAAACCCTGGAGGGACTGGGAGAAGCCGTGCAGAATTTTAAAAATCTCTGGAAGAATATTTCCAATTCCTATCATGTTCACGGCAGCGCTCTTCTGGGCAGCGTGGAAATGGACTCCTGGGCCAGAAAGCTGGATTTCCGCGAATATGGCGGGGCCTGTTTACTGGGAGTCAATGGTAATGTGGTCAAAGCCCATGGCAGAAGCCGCGCCAATGCCATCAAAAACGCCATTAATTTGGCCCGGCAGACCACCGAAAGCAACATTCTAGCCGCCATTAAAAAGGAGGATATAAGTGGGAAAGACGGTAGCAGTAACGGATAGCACTTTTGAAGAGATAGTACTCAAAGCGGCCGACCCGGTCCTGGTCGATTTCTGGGCAACCTGGTGCCGCCCCTGCCAGATGGTAGCCCCGATATTAGAGGAGTTGACACAGGAATATACCGGGAAATTGACGATAGCCAAGCTGGATGTCGACAAGAACCACGAAACAGCACAGAAATACCATGTCATGTCAATCCCTACTATGATTGTTTTCAAGCAGGGCAAACCTGTGGCCAACATCGTGGGTTTTAAACCCAAGGATAAATTAAAACAGGAACTGGATGCCGCCTTGGGGTGACCCGTGGGAGGTTCTTCATGGAGAAAGACTATCAGCTTATTATCCTGGGTGGAGGTCCGGCCGGACTGGCTGCCGGAATCTATTCTGCTCGAAACAAGCTGGATTCCCTGCTCATTGAAAAGGCTATGATCGGAGGTCTGGCGGTCTATGCGGACCTGATAGAGAATTATCCGGGCTTTCCGGATGGCATCGGGGGCCTGGAACTGGGAGAACTGATGCTGCGCCAGGCGGAGAAATTCGGCCTTAAAACCCTGACTGCCGAAGTAACCGGCCTGGACCTGGCTGACAGCCGCAAGACCGTCCGGACCAGGGAGAGTGACCTGACAGCCAGGGCTCTAATTATCGCCTTGGGCTCAGAGAGGATTAACCTGGATGTTCCGGGAGAAAAGGAATTCGTGGGTCGGGGGGTGTCTTATTGCGCCACCTGCGATGCCGCTTTCTTCCAGGAGAAGGAAGTGGCGGTGGTAGGGGGAGGCAATTCTGCCATCTCCGAGGCGCTCCATCTTGCCAAGTTCGCCGCGAAAGTCAATATTATCCACCGGCGGAACCAGCTGCGGGCCACACCGCTGTTTGCAGATAAAGCCAAGTCCGACCCCAGGATAAATTTTATCTGGAATACCACTGTGGACGCCATAGAAGGCAATGACAATGTAGAAAAGCTCCGCTTGGTTGACGTTCTCACCGGACAGAAGTCCACTTTGCCTGTTTCAGGCGTCTTTGTCTCTATCGGCCAGAGGCCGAATACCGACCTGGTCAAGGGCAAGGTCCCCCTGGATGCCAATGGCTACGTCATCACCAACGAGAAAATGGAGACCGGCCTGCCGGGAGTGCTGGCGGCCGGCGACATCCGCAGCAACTCGATACGCCAGACAATTTCTGCGGCGGGAGACGGTGCCACGGCCGCCATTTACGCCGACAGATACCTCGGGGCGTAGGGAAAAGGGCCACCCAAATCCCTATTTTCAGGGCGATTTTAGTATGGAAAAGTTGCTAAATTTGCTATAATGGATAGGTCAAATTTGGGGTGGGGGTATGATCCTTTCGGATGGGGTTGTAATCAATAAATATTTTTGGGGGGTCGTGAATGAAAGTCGTTTTTCTGGAAGATGTGCCCAATGTGGCCCGGGCCGGCGACATCAAAGAAGTCGCCGATGGCTACGGCCGCAACTACTTGTTGCCCAAAAAGCTGGCCCTGGTCAGCAGGCCGGGGGCAGTTGAAGCAGTCAAAGCTCAAATTGAAGCCCGGGCTGAAACCGAAAAAGCCCGCAAGCTGGCTGCCGAGATAGAAGGAAAAGAACTTACCTTTAAGGTTAAAATGGGAGCTAAAGAGCGCATACACGGCTCGGTAACCGCGGCCAACATCTCGACCGAGCTGCAGGAGGTCACCGGACAGGCCGTGGACAAGCGGAAGATCCAGCTTGAGAATCCCATCAAACATTTGGGCAGCTACGACATCAGCATTAAATTGTTCAAGGGTATTGAGCCCAAAATCAAAGTTAGTGTGATTAAGAAAGAAGAGCCCGCCAAGGAAGAGGTTAAAGAAGTCGCCAGGGAAGAAGTCCGGGAAGCCGCCACGGAAAAGGCTCCAGAGCCTGAGAAGAAGGAAGAAAGTAGCCAATAAAGGGCGCTAAGAACAATGGTGGAAAACAGACTGCCCCCTCATGATATTGACGCGGAAGAAGCTGCTTTAGGATCTCTGCTGATTGACGGTTCAGCCACCGTAAAAGTTGAGCCAATAATCCAGCCGCAGGACTTCTATAGTGAGCGGAACCGCTGGATTTACGAGGCCTGCCTGGGGCTGTACCACCGCAGCGAGGCTATTAACCAGGTAACCGTAGCCCAGGAGCTGGCCCGACAGGAGAAGCTGGAGAATTGCGGGGGAGCAGCCTTCTTAAGTCACCTGATATCAGTCTGCCCCACCTCTCTGGATATCGAATATTACGCCAAAATTGTCTTCCGCCTGTCCATGATGCGCAGGCTAATAGGCGCCGCGGACCAGATTGCCGGCATCGGCTATCAGGCTGATCCTAATATCGACGTCAGTCTGGACAGGTCGGAGGATTTGTTGTACTCCCTGCGTCACGGCCGAAGCCCCCGGGACTTCGTCCATATCCGGCAGATACTGGATAAATATTTTGAAGCTGAGCCGCCTCAAGAAGAAGGCCCCATCAAGCCTGAAGAAATGCTGCATGTGCCCTCCGGGTTCATCGGCCTGGACGATATTCTGGGGGGGTTTCAGCGCTCAGACCTGGTGGTGGTAGCCGGACGCCCCAGTATGGGCAAGACCAGCCTGGCGCTTAACATCGCCCGCAACGCAGCCGTCGAGCATAACGCCTGTGTGGCCATGTTCAGTCTGGAAATGTCGCGGGACTCCCTGGTGGAGCGGCTGGTGGCCAGCGAGGCCCTGGTCAATACGCGGAAAATACGTCTCAATATGGAGACTCCAGACGAGGAAAAGCGGATCCTGGATGCCATCGGCATTCTCTCCGAGGCCCCCATATATATTGATGATTCACCCCAGGCCAGGATCAGCGAGATGCGCAGCAAGGCCAAACGCCTGCATTTCGAGCACAAAATCAACCTTATTATCATCGACCATCTGGGCCTGATTCAGGGAGATACGAGGATTGAAAACCGGGTCCAGGAAATCAGCTACATCACCCGCTCTCTCAAAGTACTGGCCCGTGAAATGGAGTTGCCCGTAATCGTAGTTTCTCAGCTTAGCCGCGCCGCCGAGTGGCGGGCCTCCCATAAACCCCAGCTCTCCGACCTGCGCGATAGCGGCAGCATTGAACAGGACGCAGATGTGGTTCTATTCATCTACCGCGATGAATATTACTATGATGAAGAGGCCTGGGCTAAGGAACATCCTAACGATGAATACCCGGCCGGGCTGGCGGATATTATTATTGCCAAACACCGCAACGGCCCCATTGGAGATGTGAAATTACGCTTCCAGCATAATTTAGCCAAATTTGAGAATATGGCCATTGATCCCACTTCGCCCGCCAGTTACGGGCCGAGCCTGCTATGATGGAATTTAAGGGTTTTCCGGCCAGAATGCAGTTTACGCCGGTACCGAATGTGGTTTTCAGCTCATTATTTCCGCAGATAACCGATATTATTGAGCTAAAGGTGCTGCTATATATCTTCGCTCTGGTATATCCCAAAAAAGGCAGTCTGCGCTTTGTCTCCCATCAGGAACTAATGGGCCAGGCCGGTCTGACAGGTGATATCAAAAGGCCTGGCGAGGATATTATAGGTAAATCCCTGGCAGCCCTGGTGGCCAGGGGTGTGCTTTTACAGACGCAGGTGAAAAGCGGGTCAACTTCCGAGGAAATCTATTTTCTTAATAATGAAGCCAACCGGCTGGCCCTGGAGAGAGTCGGGAACGGGGAGGTCGTTCTGCCCGGCCTGAAGCTGGAAAGAGCCCCGACTGCCGTGCCGGCAGAGCCCTCCGATATCTTCAGCCTGTATGAACAGAATATCGGTATGTTGACACCTCTGATTGCCGACGAACTGCGTGAAGCCGGAAAACAATATCCTGAAGCCTGGATAAAGGACGCCATCAAAGAAGCGGTGGCTTTAAATAAACGCAGCTGGAGATATATTGCCCGGATTTTGGAACACTGGTCCGCAGAAGGTAAAGACAATGGAGCACATTGGGGAAATTCTAAAAAGAATGCAGACCCGGACAAATACGTCCGCGGGAAGTACGGACACATGGTCCAGCGATGAAGACAAGCAGGGTGAGCCTTTAGCTGATAAGGACTGCAAGGTCTGCAAAGGGGCGGGCTTCATCCATCCGCGTTTGCCTTCGGGAAAGCCTGATTTCGCCCGGGTAATACCCTGTCGCTGTGTCCGGGCCAACCTGGCGAAAGAACAGGAAAACCGTTTACAAAAATATAGCAATCTCGGCTCCCTGGTGAACTGTAATTTCGAAAACCTTGCCAAGGGCGGACTATCCGGAGACTCGCTCAAACAGGCCCTGTTTCAGAAAGCCTTTGAGGCTGCCAAACTATACGCTCTGGAGCCTAAAGGATGGTTTATCCTGGTGGGACCCAGCGGCAGCGGCAAGACCTATCTGGCTGCCTCTATAGCTAATGAAAGGATCAAAGTGGGCCAACCGGCTTTTTTCCAAACGGTGCCCGAGTTATTGGACCACCTGCGTTCTGCCTTTGCCCCGGGCAGTGAATTGGCCTATGATGATCTCTTTGAAAAAGTCAGCAGCGCCCGGCTCCTGATTCTGGATGACCTGGGAGTCCAGGCCAGCACACCTTGGGCTAAGGAAAAACTTGACCAGCTGTTGAATAATCGCTACATCCGCGAGCTGCCGACGGTCATAACCACCAGCTCCGCCATCGAGGAGTTAGATGAGAGGATCCGCACCAGGCTCGCCAATCCCAGGTTGAGCCGGATCTATATCATTGAGGAGAAGTCCTCAACTTTACAGGAGTACAGCTGGAGCAAAGGCTTCGAATTACAGAAAGAAATGACTTTCAAGACCTTCGACCCTAAAAGGCTAAATTTGCCCCTCGAGCAGCGCCAGAACCTGGGGGCGGCCTATCAGGTGGCCCTGCAATACGCCGAATCGCCGGAAGGATGGCTGGTATTTCAAGGGGTCAACGGCTGCGGTAAAACCCACCTGGCAGCAGCCATCGTTAACTATCGGTATGAGGCCCGGAAACCGGCCCTGTTTATCGTAGTACCGGAATTCCTGGACCATTTGCGCAAGACTTTTAATCCGGAGAGCAAAGTCTCCTATGACCAGCTTTTTGAGGCCGTCAAGACGGCGGCTTTACTGGTGCTGGACGATTTCGGGGAGCAGTCCACCACACCCTGGGCCCAGGAGAAACTCTATCAGGTGATCAACTACCGCTATAATGCCCGGCTGGCGACAGTTATTACTACCAGCAGCGCTCTGGACGAAATTGAAACACGCATTAGCTCCAGATTAGTCGATCCCCGCATCAGCATGGTAATCAACATCACCGCCCCCGATTACCGGGGGGATAAAGCTTCTAACCCCAGCGCCGGGAGAAACGGCCTTCGCCGCCTCAAGAAGAACCGCTGGGGTGAGGGCTAACGTCCGGAACCCCGGGTACCCGGACCACCAGGTATAACCATGGCAGATACGATATACCAATTGCTGGAATATTCCCTGCTGGAAATTGGACGGATAGGGCGAGCTTCCTCCAGGGCCATCAGGCTTCTCGAGATTGCTGAAATCTTCCTCGGACGCGGCGACCCGACCAGGTGTCTGGAAACACTGGCGAAGGCTCTACAGAACATCGACTTGCTGAAACAGCCCCTCGAAAAGGCCAAGCTCCTGGCCTGGACAGCGCGGTTATCCTGCCAGGCCGGGGATGGAGCCGGCGCCAGGGCGCAATTTCTCCGGGCGGCCCTTTTGGCCCGGGCCATGGAAACCGCATCTCAGAAGGAAGAAGCCCTGTACCGCCTCGCCTGCGAGTATGCCGGAGCCGGTTTGGAAGAAGAGACAGAGCGGGCCCTGGAGGAGCTTTATGGGCTAATGTCGCAGGGAGAAGGGGGAATTGAGGCTGTCCAGGGACTGATAGATATTGCCGAAATCTATGCCGATATCTCCCGGGGCCCTAAAGCGGCTGAACTATTGGCCGAGGCCTCGGACCGGACTCCCGGAGTCAGGGACAGCTGGTTCAGGATAGATCTCCTGAGCGAAATAGCGGCGATATACGCCGGAGCCGGTTTCCCCGAAAGGGCCTCTCCGGCCCTGGAACAAGCGCTGTCGGCCTTCGAACAAATAGGTGAGGCCAGCCGGCTGTCCTTTTTACTGAAAATAGCCGATGTATATAAAGACCTGGGGAGCGAGCTCAAGACCAGGGATGTTTTGCAGAAGGCCCTGGAGGTTGTCGACCATGAAGAGCTGGCTTACTCGAAGTTCAGGGGCTTAGTCGAGGTCGCCAGGCGATACTGGCAGATGGGTGATCAATCAGCCTCAATCAGCCTCATGCTGCGGGCCGGGAAAATCGCGGAAGGGATTGAGGATATCAGGGATAAAATAGCGAGCCTGACTGAAATAGGCCTGGAATTGGGGACAGCCGGGCAAAGAGAGAAGGCCCTGGATATGGCCGATAAAGCGCTCGCTTTGGGCCGCCAGCTGGAGGATAAAAGGGCCAAAGTCTACCTGCTGGGTAAGCTGGTCAGGCTGTATTCCGATTTAGATAGCGGAGACCGGGCGGCCGCCGCCCTCTCCGAGATTATTCGCCTGGTTCAAGAATATAGAGTTCAGACCTCGGGTCTGGCGGTAATTGCGGTGGACCTGGCTGAAGCCGGAAAGTATAGCCTGGCTCTGGAATTAGCCCAAGTCCTGCGCGAACCCGAAGCCCGCTCCGCCGCCCTCACAGGCATCGCGGGCAGCCTGGTGGAAGCCAATAGGGAACTGGATGAGCAGGCTAAAAGGGTGGCGATGGATGCCGGAAAATGGGCCAGGCGCTAAATAACAGCAGCTAAATGGCGGCCTTACGTCTCCGAGGCTATACCCTGTATATCTGAACGGCCTTTTGCGGGCAGGCTCTTACACATTCCCCACAGCCTTCGCAGGAACTCGGAGAAAACATGGGGATGTCGCCCGGCTTCTCCTGCTTGATTAGCTTATGTTTACACGCCAGAACGGCGAGGCATTTTCCATCCTTACAGTTGCTGGGCTGGCATTTATCAAACTGGACCAGGGCCATTTTACCCGGCATTTTACCCTTCCCTCAGACCGAGTCCCCACGCGCTATAAAA
>JAGDMY010000210.1 GCA_017860765.1 Chloroflexota bacterium
TAAAGGGCCAGTTCCATGTCAAAATGGCCGACCCCTATGATTTTGCCGCCATGCTGGTGGACATCAATACCTTCATCAGGCCGCGTTTATATATTATGGACGCGATTGAGGCCATGGAGGGCAATGGTCCCCGCAGCGGCCATCCTCGTGCTATGAATGTCCTCCTGTTCTCCACCGATCCAGTATCGCTGGACTCCATTGCCTGCAGGATGATCGACCTCAATCCGGAGTTTGTGCCGACTTCCAAACCGGGGGAGCAGGCCGGCCTGGGGACCTACCACTATGAGAATATTGAGCTGTTGGGAGACAGCCTCGATTCATTCATTGTTAAAGATTTCCTGGTGGAGCGAAGTCCCCCGGTGCACAACGCCGGCGGACGTCTGCGCGGCTTCCTGCGCAACCGCTTGACTCCGCGGCCGGTAATCGATCCCGATCTCTGCGACCGCTGCGGGACCTGTATTGCCATTTGTCCGGTGGGCTCCACTGCTCTGGACTGGATGAGGCATGAGGCGGGTAAAGTCCCCCGCCTTGATTATAACCGCTGCATCCGTTGCTACTGCTGTCAGGAGACCTGCCCCCGGGGGGCCGTCACTGTCCGCAGCCCGCTTCTGGGCAGATTGGTATTTAGAAAATAACTGCCCCTAATGAGAGCGGCTGCCGACTGCTGCCAGGGGGGCCACTGCCAGCCACAGAGTAATATTGATCAGCATGGCCAGAGGATAGTCTATCGTCGCGATCCCGAACTTTGGAGCTATCACCCCCCAAAGCAGCATGAGGAAAAAGGAGCTCAAGAAAAATCCGGGTATTGCCGCCAGTATTCTGAAGAAACCCATTTCAGCCTCCTTGAGAAAAAGCTATCCTTATAAAATGCCGATTGTTCGTCGGGCCTGACGTTTCAGCTTTCTTGAAGGACGTGATTGATGTCACTGCCAGCTTTGACGACTATCTCCTTGATTCTAGCAATCTTTTCAGCGTCAATCCGGCGGGCTTTGCGCCCAATTTCACGTCCCAGGCTCCGCAGTTCATGAAAGACGTCGATGAGGTCCTGATGGTTTTCAAAACCGCACCAGCCCCGCATATGGTCCTTGATCCTGTCCATGGTCTCTTCCCGCTCTTTAAGAAAAGCGCGGCCAGCATCCGTGATGGTATAGACCTTCTTACCGTCCTGCTCGGCGGACTTGACGTAGCCCATATCCTCGAGCAGCTGGAGAGTCGGATAAACGCTGCCGGCGCTGGGAGAATAAAAGCCATGGAAACGGGCTTCCAGGGCCCGGATAATCTCATATCCATGGGCCGGTTTGTCCTCTAAAAGATCGAGGATAACGTACTTTAAGTCTCCCTTCTCAAACAGGCGCGAGTGCCTCTCAAAATCGTGAAAATGCCTGCCAAACATAATTCCACCTCCGTTTTATAAATTTTATTTCTTACTTCTAATCCCGGCCGGACCTATGGAATATATTTCGCTCTATCAAGATATATCGTAATATATTAAGATATTTCTGTCAATGGGATGTTATAATTTCATCCGCCCGAGTTGCAGAGCTGCCCGGGATTTTATAAAATTATTAAGAAGTATGCTCTCCCCGGACATACTTATACTAAAACTTGGAGGATTAGATGCCGTTATACGAGTATGAGTGTGAGAAATGTTCTCACAGGTTTGAAGTCAGGAGAAGCTTCAGCCAGGGCAGCAGTGCCACCTGCCCCCGCTGCCATTGTGCAGCCAATCGTGTTTTTGCCCCGGTCCCGATTGTTTTCAAGGGTTCTGGATTCTATGTTACCGATTACCGCAAGGACAAGGGCTCGGATTCTGAAAAGCCAGCCCCCCAGGCGCCGGCCAAGACCGAGTCTAAAACTGAATGTAAAGCAGAGTGCAAAGCGGAATGCCGGACTGACAAGGGCGAGCCCTGCAACAGCCCATCCTGTAAAAACTGAATTACCCTTGACCGGAAGAGGGTCAACATAATACTTTAGGGAGGAATTCGGAAGATATGGAAAAATTAGCCCCGCTGGGAAACAATATTATTGTTAAACCGGTAGCCCTGGAGGAGGTCTCCCGAGGAGGTATCATCATTCCGGATACTGCCAAGGAAAAACCTCAAGAGGGAGAGATCATTGCCGTTGGCCCCGGGAGAATGGACAAGGCCGGGCACCTCATACCTATGGATGTTAAAGCTGGCGATAGGGTCATCTTTGCCAAATATACCGGGTCCGAGATTAAAATCGAGGGTGAGAAATATTTAATTATGCCCGAGAGCGATATCCTGGCCATAAAGACCACCCAGACCAGAACCAGGGCAAAGGGGAAGAAAAATGGCTAAGAAGCTGGCCTTCAATGAGGAAGCCCGAAAATATTTCCGCAATGGAATGGATACTCTGGCGGGGGCGGTCAAGGTTACTCTCGGACCGCGAGGCCGCAACGTAGCCCTGGAGAAGAAGTTCGGCGCTCCGGACAGCACCCACGACGGGGCGACTGTCGCCAGAGAAATTGAAATCGAGGACCGCTTCACCAATATGGGGGCTTCTATTATTAAAGAGGCCGCTAAAAAGACCAGCGATGAAGTCGGCGATGGGACCACTACCTCCACTATTCTGGCCCAGGCCATGGTCCGCGAAGGCTTCAAGAACATCTCCGCTGGAGCCGAAGCCATGGCCCTAAAACGGGGCCTTGAGAAGGCCACGGAGGCCCTGATCGAAGAACTGAAGAAGATGGCGCGGCCGGTAAGCGCCAAAGAGGATATGACCAAGGTCGCCACCGTCACTTCCCACGATAGCGAAATCGGTACCATCATCGGGGACATTATGAGCAAGGTGGGAAAGGACGGGGTCATAACGGTAGAGGAAGGGAAGGGGACGCAATTCGAAATCGAATATACTGAGGGTATGAAATTTGACCGCGGCTATATCAGCCCCTATTTTGTGACCGACGTAGATAAAATGTTAGCCGCAGTAGATGAGCCGTATATTCTGGTGACGGATAAAAAGCTGGAGTCGGTGCCCGACATCCTCCCGGCCCTCGAGAAAATAGCCAAGGTGAGCAAGAATATCGTCATCATCGCCGATGATGTGGAAAAGGAAGCCCTGGCGGCGCTGGTGGTCAATAAGCTCAAAGGCACGCTTAATTGCCTGGCAGTTAAAGCCCCGGCCTTCGGCGACCGCCGGAAAGCCATGCTGGAAGATATCGCCGCCTTGACCGGAGCCCAGGTTATCACTGAAGAAAGGGGTCGCAAACTGGACTCGGTCGCCCTGGAAGACATGGGCCGGGCCCGCAGGGTAGAGTCGGATAAGGATAACACGACCATTATTGAAGGCAAAGGCTCTCAAAAAGCCATTCAGGGCCGGATCAAACAGATCCGCGGTGAACTGGAAGAGACCAAGTCTGATTATGAAAAAGAGAAGCTTCAGGAAAGGCTGGCCAAGCTGGCGGGCGGAGTGGGGATTATCAAGGTCGGGGCCCCCACTGAAGTGGAATTGAAGGAAAAGAAAAAGCGCGTCGAAGGAGCGCTGGCGGCTACCAAGGCAGCGGCCGAAGAGGGTATTCTGCCCGGTGGAGGCGTAGCCCTGATCAATGCCGCCCCGGTCCTGGACAAGCTGAAGCTGGAGGGCGACGAGGCTCAGGGCGTCAATATTCTCCGCAGGGCCCTGGAGGAACCGCTGAAGCAGCTGGCTTTTAATGCCGGAGAGAATGGCCCTGTGGTTCTGGGCAGGGTGAAGGAAATGAAGCCCGGGTTCGGTTTCGACGTGGTTAAAGAAGAATACGTCAACATGGAAGAGAGCGGCATCGTAGATCCCTTGAAGGTAACCCGGGTGGCTCTG
>JAGDMY010000211.1 GCA_017860765.1 Chloroflexota bacterium
GACTTAATCTGGCCTTTCTTGACCAGGCCGGCTTCGGCCATGGTTTGCAGGCTGGAATTGATCAGGGTGGTGGCTCTCTGCAGGGCCCGGGGTTCGATATCTTGCAGAGAGACCTGGTACCCTCCCTGTGCAAAAACCTGGGCAATCCCGTGCCCCATCAGCCCGGCTCCTACCACCAGGATTTTCCTGATTTCGTCCATAAATCCGCAGTCTCCCTTCGCCTTAATTTACCTTGGTCATAATCACCAGAATGGTGGCAGGTTTGGTATCACTGACCTGGAAACTGCGTTCTTCTCCGGCGCCGATGTAGATCATATCTCCAGGTTCAAGCCGGTATTCTTCATCCCGGCCCTTTACGGTAATTTTACCATCAATGCAAAAATAGACCCTCTCCAAAGCAGAGGATGATATTTCCGCGCCTCCGTGGGGCAGGAAATGTGACACGCCGATTTGCAGCTTCTGGCTGGTAATATTGGGGACCACTTTATTGATAGCCCAGTAATTGAAGTGATGGGGAGCTTCATAAGGAGTGCCCTCACCGACTTTTATTAGTTTCACATCACTCTCCTTATTCAAGGCAAAATGGTTGAAATCGCACAAAATAGAGCCACAGCCGACACACCGGCGAGCTATGGAGAATAACGATCCGATGGAAATATGCTTAACCTATGGCAGTTAATCCGCCGTCAAGGTAAATAACCTGGCCCGTAACAAAATCCGATGCCGGGGAGGCCAGGAAGATACAGGCGCCTACAATATCTGCCGGCTGACCTACTCTCCCCAGGGGGCAGCTGGACAGAAAGCGCTTCAACTTTTCCGGGTCCTGAAGGGTTTTTTCTGAAAAACGGGTAGCTACTGTAGATGGCCCTATAGCATTCACGTTGATCCTGTAGGGGGCCCACTCCGAGGCCAGAGAACGGGTTATCATATCTATGGCCCCTTTGGTGGCGGCGTAGCCTTCATTACCTCCCCAGAAAGTCGCGCGGATGCCTCTGACCGAGGAAAGGTTAATGACTTTTCCTTTCTTCCTTTCGATCATAACCTTGCCGAATTCACGGCAGGTTAACATAGTGCCGCGGACATTAACATTGAACATAAAATCCCAATCGTTGATCGGGAACTCGGTGGCCGCTTTTTTGACATTGACACCCTGCGAGTTTATCAGAATATCTACCGTCCCAAAAGTGGATACTACCTTGTCCCGCAGTGCGGCGATGCTCTTTTCATCAGTAATATCGCATTTCATCGCCGACGCATCGGATGATTTAAATTTAGACTTGATGTCCTGGGCAACCTGTTCCGCCCTGGGCAAGTCCAGATCAGCCACAACTATTTTGGCGCCATACTCTGCTAACCCGTGACCCAGGGCTTCGCCAATTCCTCCGGCCCCACCCACCACTACCGCAATCTGGTTGTCAACTCTGAAAAGATTAGCCATATTCGCCGCCTTATATCTTATTTAGCTTTATTTGAAAGGGATTTTAAGCCGAACAACTTACGCGCTTCTTCGGGTGTGCAGGGCTCTTTGCCCAGTTCCCGGGCGATTCTTACCATCCTGGCGACCAGATGAGCATTGCTTTTGGCAAGTTCACCCTTTCGATAGTAGAGGTTATCTTCCATGCCGACCCTGACATTGCCACCCAGAATCATACCCATGACACCCAGAGTAAGCTGCAGTTTTCCCACGCCCAGCGTATTGAAATAGGCATTGCCGGGAAGGTATTGGAGATAGGTGGTCAAGTACATATGATTCCCCTCCAGGGCGCCCTGATAAGCCATGCCCACTATGAGATTCACGTTGTAGGGGGGAGTCAGTAATCCCTTTTCTATGAGGATCCTTATTTCTTGCAGCATGGAGAGATTATATATCTCCATCTCCGGCTTAACCCCGAACTGGTTCATCCTCCTGACGAAGTTCTCAATATCCAGGCGGGTATTCATAAAAGGGGTGCCGGCGTTTTCGCCAAGGGTGCGCACCAGCGTTCCCATATTCAGCGAAGCCATCTCGGGACAGGCTTCTATACATCCTGTCCTCTGCTCTACCGAAAGGTTGGCACCGCCGCCTGTCGAATCCTGGAGAATAAGATCGCATTTAGCCCTGATTTTCTCATGAATTTTTCTGAAGACCTCAGGATCTCCGGAATTGGCTCCGTCCTTATCACGCGCATGAATATGGACTACTGCTGCTCCTTCGTTGAAACAATCATAGGCTGACAGAGCAATTTCATCCGGTTGTTCCGGGAGATTGGGATTCATTTTTTTGGTTACCAGAGCTCCGGTCTGGGCTACGGTAATTACAACTCTATTTTCCGGCATCTTCAAATAATCAATAGACAATATCTGCCCTCTTTTCCGTGCTGGTTAAGCTATTTTTCCTCTACGATGGCGACCAGACGGACAATAGAAGCCTCTCCGCCCTGATACCGGATGGGGAAAGCTGCTATCGTGCAGCGCTTCCCGGTAACCTCATCGATCTGTCCGCCGGCGATTTCAATGCCCGGGATATTATGCTGGGCCAGTGCCAAATGGCAGGGCTCATAGATGGGGAACAGTTTATCCGGGTCTTCGCCTCTCTCCTCCATATATTCATCTCTCAGGTTAGGTGCCCATTTAAATAGCGGTGTATGGGCCAGGGGGTGGTCGATAGCGCCGCCGTCAATAGCCACAGCCTTCACCTCGTGCTCGATAAACCAGTCGGCAGCTTCGGTATAGAAGCCGGGAAAATGGTTCATAAAGATATATCCCTGGTTCGGGAAATATTTGTGCCAGCCTGTATTAACGACCACGAAGTCACCTTTCTTTATCCGGGGTTTGGCATTATCCAGGTCCTTTTTACCGATCACATCCCATTTTTTCAAATATCGCATGTCTACTATTACACCCTCGCCGTAACAGCTGGACAGGGGA
Source organism: Chloroflexota bacterium (assembly GCA_017860765.1). The sequence goes on from JAGDMY010000211.1 coordinate 2,908, forward strand.
ATTTTATCAATTGGTGTACCGTTCTCCAGCACGTGCAAAGGGGCATCCATATGGGTAGAGGCATGCATTTTAGTCTTGATGACCGTGGTCATCTTGTTTACACGGCCTCTTTTACGATCGCCAGGAAAAGTAGCGTACTCCGGGAAAGTTACCCTGGTGACTTCAGTGTCATACATTACCGGCCATGGCCATAGCGGGATCCCGGCGTAAAACGGTTGTGACAGATCGTAGAACTTTAAAGTCATTTCTTACTCCTCCATAATTATGATTCTTAAATTACCGCCAACATTTAAACACCACCCGGTGTATTTGTCAATTTTCAGGATTGCCGTCGCGACCGATGTATAAAATCAATATGTATGTTATCTTTACATGATCTACTTTCTTCTGATTACTACGAAACCGGCCAGATCAATTAATGACTGGCGGGCGGGACAGTCCGATAAGCTTTTTATCTGGCGGCAGGCCTCATCGCAATATTGGCGGGCTACCTGGTAACATTCGTCGACAATGGTAGAATGGCGTATCTGCTCGATGGCCAGTTTGATATTTTCTACTTTCTGATGGTCCTGGAAGAGTCTTTTCACCGGATTGTCCTGAGGGTAACGCTCATTTAGGATCAAAGCTGGCAGGGTGAGAGTCCCCTGAGCCAGATCAGAACCTGCAGGCTTGCCCAGCTCCTGCTCGGTCCCTATAAAGTCCAGAATATCATCTACTATCTGAAAAGCTAAGCCCAGGTTACGCCCATAGCTCCACAAGACCTCGATAGTGCTTTCCGGGCTCTGGCTGAGAATACCACCGGACTCGGTAGAGAGACAAAATAAGGAAGCGGTCTTCCCGTATATTCTTTGAAAGTAAGTTTCCCGGCTTTGTTTTAGATTGAAAGCATTTTGAGCCTGATTC
>JAGDMY010000212.1 GCA_017860765.1 Chloroflexota bacterium
TTCTACCAGTTTTTTCATAGCTAACTCTGCGGTGTGATTGGTGGTAGCGCTTATTGAGAGGGCGATTAAAGTCTCTTCCAGGTCTAAACTCGTAGACTCCGCACCCAAAATCTCCTGTTTATATTTAGATATCTGATTAATTATGTACGGGGAGAGCAGAAGAATTTCATCCGGGATATGCGCCAGAACTTTAGTGGCATTTAATATCAGACTGGAGGAAGCGTGTAAAAGCTGGGAATTTTTTCCTGTGACGATTCTACCATCACTTAATTGTATAGCTGTGCCACAATATATGCCTGCGTTTCCTTTACCCTTTGCCTCTGCCTCGAGGGCAGCGTTTCTGGCTGCTTCAACTACCGTCCTATCTGTAATCTTGACCCCCAGTTCTTCCATCAAGCGCATGACCCTATCTGCCGTCTCTCTTTTTCCCGTCCCTGAAATGTACTCTTCGTTGTATCTAAAATAGCGCCGAATTAATTCCTGCCTGGCGGCCTCCTTCACTACCTCATCACTGACGATGCCGAAAAATACCCGGTTTACCCCCATGTCGGTGGGCGAATTATAGAGTGATTGTTTCGCCCATCTGAGCAGCCCATCGGCGGAGCCCTCTTCCCTGCCGGTCACAATATCAGCAGAAAAGATCCTGTTAAAAATGAGTCTTAATATGGGAAAGCTGTCTACGTCACGATTATAATTAATGGCGGTCTCATTATAGGCATTCAAATGAAACGGGTCCACCATATTTAGGTCCTGGATATCCGCAGTGGCTGCTTCATAGGCTATGTTTACAGGATGCTTAAGCGGTAAATTCCAAATTGGGAAAGTTTCAAACTTGGCATAACCGGCGTGTATTCCGCGGATATTCTCCTGGTATAACTGCGAGAGACAGGCAGCCAGTTTTCCACTACCCGGGCCCGGACCTGTCACTACCACAATCGGATGGCGGGTTTCTATATACTCATTTTTGCCAAAGCCTTCTTCACTGACCACCTTGTCTATATTCGCGGGGTATCCCTCGATGGGATAATGCAAATAGACTTTGATACCCCTATGCTCTAATCTATTTTTAAAGATACTGGCAGATGGCTGATTGGCAAAGCGCGTTATAACCACGGAGATGACATTCAGGTCCCACTTTCTTAAATCGTCAATCAATTTCAGGGTGGCATCATCATAGGTAATCCCAAAGTCACCCCTGATCCTTCCTCTTTCGATATCGCCGGCATACACGCAAAGGACAATATCTATTTTGTCCTTTAATACCTGCAAGAGGCGGACCTTCACATTAGGGTCATAGCCCGGGAGCACGCGGGCAGCATGATAATCGAAACAGAGCTTCCCGCCGAACTCCAGATAGAGTTTATTGCCGAACTTAATGACCCGGTTTAAAATCGCTGCGGTCTGTTCTTTAAGATATCTCTCATTATCAAAACCGACTTTTTGTATCATGTCTATACCTTAGGCAGCCAATTATACCAATGATCCGGCTTCAGGCGAGACGTCATTCGGATCCAGGGCTTTATGGATCTTCCTCCACCATATCAGATAATTGCATAAATCTTTAGAGACCTCTTCGGAGTTATCCATAGTTTCAGCGAAATAGCGTTCCCTGACAGCCCGTGCCTTTTGCTCGTCTCTCCATTTTTGCACTGCCTCCACAGCTTCCTGCCTCTGAGGGTTATAGGCGCAGAAGATCTCGGTCTTACCCAGATGTCCCTGTTCCACTCCCCAACCGAAGAAGCCGCCGCCATCATCGAGGATCAATCCCTTCTGAATTAAGGGCATCTTGGCTTTGCCAGCCCCGATAGCCCATTTAATGGTCAGGTCTCTCTGTCCCATGATGGGAATGGATTTAAAGGTCCCGCCAGACCGGAAGGTCTCACGAATAGAGGCGCTGATGCGGGTACACTGGGCCATTAAAATGCCTTCAATTTCAGGCTCTTCCACCATTTTCAGAGATTGCCCGGTGTTATCCTCTACAATCTTGTCCAGCACCTTCTTCTTATAGGCGAAGTCAGCGGCAGAAGTGCCCCCAATGATGACAAAGAAGCCGGGCCCCCTCACTTCCTGGCTCATGCGGCTGAATACCTTGAAAAACTCTTCATTGCAGGTAGTGATATTGGCAGCCACCATGGCCGGATTGAAGCCCATATGCTCGAAGGCTATTTCACTTTCGCCAATCTTGGTCTCAGCAGCGAACATCTTTTCCACCGAGGGGAAGCTATAGTAGCGGGCCATCATATAAGGAGGTTTCTCTTTCAGGGTATAACGGGGTGAATTCCCTTCCAGACAATAGGCCGCGGGCCCGGGCCAGTGATAGAGTTTGATCGCAGCTTTTGTAAATACTCCGGGCGAGGTCCCCGGCGGCACGGCGCTGGTCAGAAAGGCCCGGAGAGAAGGCCCTGGCCCATCACCGCTGAACCACTCTCCGCAGGACCCCATAGAACCGGTGTTGATAATTTCTCCTTCGGGGGAGACCCATTCGACCGCCAGATGGTTGCGGTCGTCTCCGCTGGTGGTCTCGTCGAGGTGCCCATGACCGCGGAGCATGGCAGCACAGTTGGTGCCGGCCCCTTTAACGCAAAAATGGAGGCCTCTCTTAAAGGTTTCCGCCTGCAGCTCGGCCGATATCACATAAGGTTCCACTACGGCGTACATATTCTTCTCGTTAATTTCGATAATGTGGTTCATTCTTCTGAGGTCTAACAAAAGCGAACCGGGAGCAAAAGCCCCGGTCCAACCGGTGCAGATCGGTCTAAAGGCGATCTTATGCTTGTTGCAGAGCTTCACAATAGCCGCTACTTCGGCGGTGTTTTTGGGCAAAATAACGGCAGCAAACGGGTTATCTTTATAAGCCGGCATAATAGCAGGGTCGTCGCAGATATTCTCTGGCCCCGCCACATCCTCAAACTCCTTATATATATCTGCACTTAAAGTCATCTTTCTTTTACCCCCTTTCCTGGACTGCCTTCTCTAATAATTCCGCGATATCGTATATTTTGAGGCTGCTACCGCTCTCCCGGACAGCTTCACTAAACAACTTCTCACACCAGGGACAGGCGGTTACCAGGGCTTCCGCTCCGGTGGAAATGGCCTCCCTGATCCTCTCCCTGGCCGTCCAAATGGCAAAATCCGGATTAGAATCACTGACGCCCCCGCCGGCCCCGCAGCACCAGGCATATTCTTTAATGCGGGTCATCTCGGTTAGCCTTACTCCCGGGATGCTCTTCAGGATGTCTCTGGGCGGTTCATAGACCCCGTAGGTCCCCCGGCGGTAGGTCCTGGGCGGGTCAAAGACAAAATTTCCCCCGGGCAGTTGCTGGCCTTCCCAATGAATCCAGGGCTCACTCAACCGCCCCAGCCGGCAGGGATCATGATAGGTGACCGAGAGGTCTACTGCGTTTTTAGGCTTGAGCCTGCCCTCCTTGATTAAGGCCGCAAAGTACTCGCTGGTATGCAGGACTTCCAGAGCACCCCTCAAATGAAACTTGTCATAGAGTACCTTGAAAGCCTGGTAACAATCGGCGCAACCGGTGACCAGAGTTTTAACTTCAGACTTCTGGATCAGTTCCATATTTTTTTTAGCTTGAGCCAAAAATTCAGGCTCATAACCCATCTGGTAAGACCTGCCTCCACAGCAGGTTTCGCCAGATCCACCGATGCCAAAATTGACCCCGGCTTTCTGCAGGAGTTTGGCGCTATCCCGGGCTACCTTCCAGAGGTTTTTATTAAAGTCGGCCTGGCAGCCGACATGATAGATTACATCGACCTTATCCCGGGTGTAGTCCTTGAGATTTAAGCCATT